>NZ_JBYTEN010000003.1:0-262580 GCF_058790595.1 Sphingomonas sp. EU05-FHT14C10
TTGCTTCACCTGCGCTGATGCGCGACAACAATGATCGGTCTCTGGTTGCCGCTGGATGAAAGCCGGGGGTCACGTCACAAGATAGCCTCTGAGCAGCATCTTGCCGCCCTTCATCTCAACCTTGCACCTGTAGGTCCTGCCGGAGGAGGCGTCATAGAGCGAGCCCCCGGTCCATTGACCGTTATCCCAGTGCAGGCCGCGAATGAAGACGATGTTCTTCAGCGATCGCCTTCGCAGGGCAGGGTCGGGATTCTTGCTGTCCTGCTTGAACGTCGTGTTGTCGGCTTCCATGATCTGGTTGCCGTAAAGAAGATGGGCCTGAAGCTCCGATCCTGATTTGTACATCTCAAGTTTTACGCTGCCGTCATATGCTGCCCATTTGCCGAGCACGGCATCCTGCGATGCCTGCTGCGCGAAAGTGGGAGTAGTGACGGCCAGACTCATCAAGGCCAGCGCGGCGAAAAGCACCGACCGGCGGGATGCCGTGGATATTTTCATGACGTTGATCCTCGTTATCTGGCCGCTCGGGCCGGTGCCTTGTGATCGAGGCGACTTTTAGAGCGAGGCGATAGCGTGCTGTTTGCCGGCACCCTGGGCGGCGTTGGAGTCAGCCTCCCATTCCTCCCAGGTGGCGAGACGCGCCGCGTAGGCCGCGCGCGCCACCGGTAATCCCTCCGTGCCGACGAAGAAGCGCAGCGGCGGAGTCTCTACGTCCACCAGCTTCAGAATGGCGGCTACGGTCGCCTGCGGATCGCCGAATTCCATCTGCGCCCCGGCCGCGAAAGCCTGCTGCCGCAGCGTGGCATAGGCATCCAAACCCGCCGAAATCTTCAGCGAGGCCTGGCTGGCGAAATCGGTCGCATAGGCGCCGGGTTCGAGCAGCGTCACCTTGATCCCGAACGGCGCGATCTCCTGCGCCAGGCTCTCATGCAGCGCTTCGAAGGCCCATTTGGAGGCATGATAGAAACCGGAGATCGGATGGGCGACGATGCCGGCGACACTCGACACGCCGAGGATATGGCCGCTTCCCTGCTCGCGCAGGTACGGCAATACCGCCTGGATCACGCGCAGCGCGCCGAAGAAATTCGTGTCGAATTCCTGCCGCACGTCGGCTTCGGCTGCTTCCTCGATCGCGCCTACAAGCGCATAACCGGCGTTGTTGATGACGATATCCAGACGGCCGAAATGTGAATGCGCAGCGGCAATGACCTGCGCGGCCTGATCAGGAACCGTCACATCCAGGGCCAGCGGCAGAACCGCCTCGCCATAATGTTCGGCAAGGGAATCGAGGCTCGCGAGATTGCGCGCTGTCGCCACGACCTTGTCGCCGCGATCGAGCGCGGCTTCCGCCCAGATACGCCCGAAACCGCGCGACGCGCCTGTAATGAACCAGATCTTGCCTGACATGGGGAACCTCCTGACAACGGCGATAAGCAACTGCCGTGGATCCCAAGATAGCGGGAAGCGATCCCTTTGACTGTTGCGGGATACGCCAATTGAGTTGCGGAACACGCCAAATCGGCGGCAGGCGGCGGGCTTGGCCTCGCGCGCTGAACTACGATCGCCTGATGAGGCGGTCGTTCTGCGCGTGCATCCATGCCGGCGCGATCATTCGCAGATCGCGGTTTTCCTGGATGAAGCGTCCCGGAGCTTCCCTGAGCGCCAGTGCGGCGATCGCGTCAGCGACGGTATTGGCAGGGATGGCACCCCAGCGTGATAACGGGCCGCGCAGCATCGGCGTCAGCGCCGCGAAAATACGCTGCCCGATCGCTTCGGCCGGGCGATGCTCGGCGCGCTCGCCCAGCAGGAAGCCGGGGCGGATCAGATCAACCCGCTCGAAGTCGAGGGCTTCGACGGCGCGCTCGATCTCGCCCTTGGTGCGCAGGTAGAAACCGGGACCGCCTGCGCCTGCGGCAGTCATCAGGATGAAGCGTTTCGCTCCCAGAGTCCTTGCGCCCTGCGCGACGGCCAGGACATAATCATGATCGACCCGGTACATCGCCGCCTGCGATCGTGCCTGACGAATGGTAGTGCCGAGGCAGGAGATCGCCACCTCCACGCCATCGGGGGCGAACCGGCGCATCTCGTTCGCCGGATCGCTGCACAGCCTGTCATAGTCGATCCCGTTCGTACCCCTGCGTGACGGAGCGGCGAGATGTACGTCACCGCGCGCCGACAATCGTCCGGCGACCATTTTGCCGATCAGTCCGGTGCCGCCGGCGAGAAAAATGCGATGGGCCATCGTCCAACCTCAATGCAACCGTTCGGCCCGTTGCTCGCGCCATTGGTTCGGCGTGAGGCCTTCCCACTCCCGGAAGGCGCGATAGAAGGAACTGGTGTCCTGATAGCCGAGCAGACAGGCAACTTCGTCGATATCGGCGGCGGGGTCGGACAGCAGCGTTCGACCGAGCTCCTGCCGGGCTTCCATCACCAGGTCGCGGAAGGTCGTCCCTTCCTCGGTGATGCGCCGCTGCAGGCTGCGCTCGCTCATGGCGAGATCATAGGCTACATCGGCCAGCTCCGGCCGGCCGCTGGCCAGGCCCCGCTTCACGATGGTCTTGACCCGATCGCGCAGCGAGCTGCGTGCCTGAAGCTCGCCGAGCGCAGAGGCAAGCGCCGGCGTCAGCATGTCGAGCAATTCCGGATTGTGGCCGGGAAAGGGCCGGTCGAGATCGGCGGAGCGCAGGACCAGCAGGTTGCGGGCCGCATTGAAGCGGATCGGGCAATCGAAATATGCTTCGTGTGCTTCCGACTTGCTGGCAGGCCGCGCGAGTTCGACGCGCAGCGGCGTCACCGGTTGCCCCGTGCCGCGCCGGCCAAGTTCGACCAGGAAGGCGAAGTCCACATCCACGGCGATATCGGGAACGGCTACCGTTGCGTGCAGCCATTCGGCGCTGATCGCGCATTCACCATCTGTCTCGACGATATGCAGCTTCTCGGGCGTGCAGAGCCGCTTGAAGCGCGCCAGCCGGAACAGGCCGTCGCGATAGTCGCGGGCATGGAAAGCCGCGAGACTCGACGGAGGATGGACGGCGGTTTCGGTGTCGGTCACCAGCCGGAAGGCTAGGCCTGGATCATCGGCCAAGGCTTCGATCGCCTTCCAGAGCGCAAAGAACTGCGCCGTGGTGACGAGGCCCTGGCCGTGCAGATGCAGGGTCGCGGGAAGCCCGGCCTGGCGCAGCACCACAGGCGGCCGCAGGCCGGTCCGCTCGATCGCGCCCCAGAAAGCTTGTGGCACCTTGCAGCGGTCGGCCGGTATTCCGCTCATCGTTCATTCCCACCGCATCTGACGGACATGGCTCGCACTTATTTCGTCTGGCTCATGATGATGCCGTCGAACGCGCGGTCGCTCAGCCACTTGCGCATGCCGAGCAGCATCTTCGCATATTTGCCGACGGCATAACGAGTCTTCGGCTTTTTGGCCTGCACCGCCTGCGAAACGGCATCAGCAACGACCGTGCCGGGGCTTCCCGTACCGTGGCCATAGGTGTTGGCGATAGAATTGGCGACTTTTTGTGCCAGACCGGCGTAAGGGCCGCCCGCTGAACGCTTCAGAAGATTGTTGGAGGCGGCATCGCCGAAGCCCGTCTCGATCACACCGGGCTCGATGATGACGACGCGGATGCCGAATTGCGCAACTTCGAGGCGCAGGCAGTCGGACCAGCCTTCGAGGGCATGTTTCGTTGCGTGATACCAGGCACCGAGCACCGAATAAATTTTGCCGCCCATCGAGGTCACATTGACGATCGTGCCGGCGCCCTTTGCCCGCATCGACGGCAGCAAAAGCTGCGTCAGCCGCGCGGCGCCGAACAGGTTCACCTCGAACTCGTAGCGGGCCTCGTCGAGCGTGATATCCTCGACGGGGCCATAGAGGCCGAAGCCTGCATTGTTGACCAGCACATCGACGCCGCCCGTCTCGGCGAGGATCGTATCCACGCCGGCCTTGATCTCATCTTCCTTCGATACGTCGAGCCGCAACGGTTGCGCGCCGAGGGCGGCGAGATCATTCATCTTCTCGACGCTGCGGGCCGCCACATAGACCTGGAAGCCGTCCTCGATGAGCTTCCTGGCGATATCCTTGCCCATGCCGGAGGAGGCTCCGGTGACAAGGGCTGTCTTCTTTCCTTTGGTGAACATCGTAAACCTCTCATGCCCTTGCCCTTAAGGCTAATATATGAGCGACGATATTTCATCCGCTTGATACGCCAAACCAGTAGCAAAGCGCGCCAACTGGACATGGTGATGGCGATCAGGGTGATGGCGCTTCCAACTTCAATTCCCGTGTCACCATCGGTTGCGGAAACGTGCCAGGGTGTCGGAAATCAGGCTATTGCCGCCGTGCCATGTGTTTCTCGGATAGCGATGAAATCGGCTTATCATTTTACCACAAGATTGGACGCTGCAGCGATGTCGCAGGTCCTGATCTTGCGACCGCGGCGCGATGTTTCTCCACGAAACGCTCTTACTCATAGAAAAATCCGATCACAGATGCGATATATATATCTTAAACCAAATGGCCTCCGGGAATCCCGGGGCGGTTCATCATCAACTTGAGCGTCACCGAGAGACAACGGGCTTCGCGAAACGGAGCGCTCCTCTTGAACAACAGTGCTCCTGCAGTAGTTTTTATGCAGTGAGCGGCGCTCTTGGGAACAGCCACTGCGATAATGAACGGCGATATTTGAGGCAAAAAGCCGCAGTCGGCTCTCGCTCTTGTCAGTCGCTTCAATAGCTCGATAACTTTGGGCGGAAGCACGGCAACGATCTACAGGCTGAACTCTGCATTGCCAGTTCGATGTTGCCAAAGGCGGCGGCTTATGCCGGAATAGCAGGGCTAACACCGCGACATGCGCTTCACCCGTGTTACAGGTCATATGGTGGACGCGCCGGCGCGGAGATCCAGCGGCATCGGGGATAGACGTGTCAAAGCGCGCGCTGTAGCAATTGTCTCATTGGGCGAGGTTGGCGTCCGTTCGACGTCCGCTGGGATCAAGGGACGAAAGGGATCGGAATGGCCGACAACAAGCCTTCTGAAGAAGTGGATGTCACCAAGGCATGGCGCGCGACGCAAGGCCAACAAGCTGCTGCAAAGCGGCTTCGCATTTTTGCCGTCGTCGCCTGGATCGTTGCGATCGGTAGCGAAATCGCCGGTGTCGTCTTCCTCCGCCAAGGCAAGTTCGATCAGGGGAATATGGCGCTCCTGATCGGCATCCTCGTCGTGATTGCCGTCTGCGCGATCGCTGGCAACCTCATGTGGAAGGCGGCCAACAAACAGGATCCGGCAAGCCGCGCTGATGCTGCGAAGTTCTTCTTCCAGAACCAGCTAGGCGCTATCATCACGGTGATCGCGTTTCTGCCGCTGCTAGTCTTGATCTTCCTCGACAAGGATATGGATCCGAAGAACAAAAAGATTGCCGGCGGCGTAGGGGTTGTGTTGGCACTGATCGCCACCGCGACGGGGATCAGCTTCAAACCGCCTTCGACCGAACAATATACCGAGGACATGAACAAGTGCGCGGCGCAGATAAAAGCGGGCGAAGCGACAACGGCGTGTTCACCGGAAGTGGCCGATCAGGCGAAAGAGATCGCCAAGGATACGGACGCGGTTACGGAAGCAACCAAGAGCGCTGCGAATCCGGCGGGCCAGGACGTAGTATATTGGATCGCACCAGAGGGCGGCGCCAAGAAGTCGTCCGACCCGCACGTGTTCCACCTGTGCGAGCGCGTGAGTCCGCTTCGTGGCAAGACCATCAATAAGGGCTCAGTCACCGAAGCTTATGCTGAAAACGCAACGCGCATCACTAAGCAGATCGCGATGGAGCAAAAGCAGTGCGGATTCGGTGGGGCTACTACTGCGCCAGCCCCGGCCCTAGGCAACACGAATTAAAGCCAGCGAGCAACGCCGCCGTGCCGCGAACACGTACCGCGGCGGTTCTCGCTAAAGCTCCACGAGCCATCACGGCATTTGGCGCTGGCACCGCTTGGGGCGCTCGGTGCGCGCACGGGGCGGCGAACGCAGTTACCGCTCTTAGCGATGTAACAGTCGGAGCCGCCGGTGATGTGGCTTTGGCTATAACGTGTTTTCCGGGCGTCTGACGTTGTTGGTACGGTTACAGCGATTAATGCCAGTGCGACAACGAACCATCGAGAATCCTTCCCTCTCACTTTCCGCCCCTTATCTCGTCGATCTTGCCCAGGATCGCAGTCCACACGACGACCTCGGCCCGATCGTTATTTTCGAGGGCGTCAGTAATCTTGAGCTGCGCTTTTTCCTCGGCGGCCTCGCCATGTGTCGAGATAAGCATATTGGCGACAGCCCAATACTCCCACGGCGCAACTGACATGACGGTCCCCGATTTTGAAGTTCATGACATTCTTCCGTCGTCGAGTTCTTAAATTCAAGCGCGGCAGCCTTCAGGCGAACCGCTACGTCGACCAACGGTCGATCTTCGGGGCGCATGGCCGCACTTTTCGAAAGCGCCCTGTCCACTAGCGGACAGGCCGCTCCCAAGTCAGATTTCGGTTCTTTCAGCCAAGAGCAGGGCATCTTCGATATCGACGCCAAGATACCTGACCGTGTTTTCAATCTTAGGTCGTGAACCCATAAACTTGCGGACGCGCTTCTTGCGCGGTTATGCTGCTGATTCTCTCAGCCAAGCCGGGAGGTTAGACTTGGCGAGGGGATCAGCTGGGGCTCTGAGAAGAGCAGATGGATTTCTCCCGTCCTCCCAGCACCAGCTTGCGCAACGCGCTCCGAGCTGATTCAGCATCGGCATGAGCCGATATGATCTGACTGACTTTGAGTGGCGCGTGATCGAGCCGCTGTTGCCCAACAAGCCGCGAGGTGTGCCGCGTGTCGATGATCGCCGCGTGCTGAACGATATCTTCTGGATGCTGCGATCCGGTTCGCCATGGCGCGACCTGCCCGAGCGCTACGGCGCGCGCACCACCTGCTATAACCGTTTCGTGCGGTGGCGGAAGGCGGGCGTGTGGGATAGAATGATGGACGCCATCACCGCCGCGCACGACGGCGACATCCAGATGATCGACAGCACTTCCGTTCGCGCCCACCAGCAGGCCGCGACGGCAAAAAAAGGGGATCGAGATCATTGTCTCGGTCGCTCCCGAGGCGGTCTCACGACCAAAATCCACGCGGTCATCGATGCGCAGGGGCTCCCGATCCGGCTCGGTCTGATGGCAGGACAGGCGCATGATGGCCAAGCCGCTGACACGCTGCTCAACCATCTCGGTCCGCGCACCATCGTGCTGGCCGACAAGGCCTACGATGCCGGCCGTATCCGTGAACTGATCGAGGGACAGGGAGCCACGCCCAACATCCCACCCAAGGGCAACCGCCGCTGGAAGCCGTGCTTCAGCAAGCGGCTCTACCGCGAGCGCAATCTGATCGAGCGCTTCTTCTCCAAGCTGAAGCACTTCCGCCGGGTCGCTACCCGCTGCGACAAGCTCGCAGCCAACTTCCTCGCCATGGTCCAGCTCGCCTCGATGCGCCTGTGGCTGCGCGCTTATGAGTCTACGACTTAGAACGGTCTCTGGCCGTGACAGCGGTGTCTGAAAAAGATTTAGCGTCGTCGATCGCTCGGGGTTCGTACGCGCTCCAGCCAATGGCCGATCCATCTGGCGATTGATCAGGGCGCGCTGTCTTCGCGAAAACGATCCATCTGGTGCATTCGCTCGTGCAGGATCGTCACGATGCCGATTGTGCCATCGGCGAACTGGCGCCAATAGATGTAATGATGCGCGTGCCGGCAGTAGAAGCCGTCCACGCCGAACTCGGCCGGCACCGCGCGCCAGGCCTGATCGCGGCGCACGATACGCTCGAAGCACCCGAAGAGCTCCCGCACATAGGTTTCCGCCTGCGTTTCGCTCCAGGTGTCGCGGGTATAGACGTAGATCTCGTCGAGGCGTTGCCCGGCGATCGCCGAGACCGTGAAGCCGGTCATGTCAGTCCCGACGGTTGCGCGAGATCACCGCATCCGCATCGAGCGGCGCATAGCTGGATTGAGGCGCGGCGAAGTCCCGGGTTAGCTCGACTTTGAGTCGGTCGAACCGCTCGGCTTCGGTTCGCTCCTTGTCGCGACGGATCAGGTCGCGGACATATTCGCTAACATTCTCATAGGCACCCTGGTCGCCAACATTGGTGGCGACGAAATCACCCAGCGCGCCGCCGATGCGGACATTGAGGGTCATGGGCTTATTCATGTGTCTCAATATAGTGGAATAATGTGGACATGCAAGCCGCTTCGAGTCGATGCAACGTCCGTGACCCTGTCCCGTAAAATGTATCCGGTTATGATGAGAGGGATCTGGCAAGATCGAAGCTGAGCGAGCTGGAGATTTTGCCGATGAAGAAGTCGAAGTTCACGGGCGAGCAGATTGCGTTCGCGCTGCGCCAGACCGAGGTAGGCACGCCTGTCGCAGAGGTGTGCCGGAAGATGGGGGTGTCAGAGGCGACCTTCTACCGGTGGAAGCAACTGTACGGCGGCCTGGGACCATCTGAGCTGCGCAAGATGCGACAGCTCGAGGAGGAGAACCAGAAGCTCAAGAAGCTGGTCGCCGATCTGTCGCTGGACAAAGCTATGCTCCAGGAGGTTCCGGCAAAAAAAGTGGCCCCTCCTGCAACCGAGGTTTCTTCAGAAGCGATAGCCGAGCTTGAGTGTGGCGCTGTGGGCGCGATTATCGCTGTTGAGCTCGCCGCTATATTCAAGGCGCAGGGTCAACCTTTCGCCGGCATAGGCATCGAGGCCTACCGCTGCGGTTCCCGACCAGTCGGGCAGTTCGATCTGCGACATGTAGCTGCCGAGGTCGATCCGGCTGTTCACGAGGCTCGCCTGGTGCGACCAGTCATTCTTGCGCTCATAGACCGCGCCGCCGCGGACGAAGGGACGCAGCATCGTCTTGCCCAGCGTGATGCGCCCGCCAATCTCGAGCGACGGCGCCACCGCCAGCGTCCAGTTGCCCGCCGGCGCGACGCGGAGCGGGAAGTCCGACCCCATCTCGGCGAATGCGTCGAGGTGGAGATAATGGCCGGTCACCGCCAGCGCGGGACGCAGATACCATCCCGCCATCGGGATCTGATAGGCGGCGCGCGCTTGCAGGGCGATGCCCTGGGTCCTGGGCGATGCCGTCGCCGGCGTGTCGCTGATCGAGAGCAGCCGGCGCGTGTCGAAATTGCCGATCGTTCCCGTCGCCGATGCGGCGAAGGTCCAGTTGCCGGTCACGCGCTTGACCAGCGCGCCGAGGCTGAACAGATCGCCGCGCAGATGCGCCTTCGCCGCGCTGCTGTTGATCGTCTCATCCTCATAGGCGCCCGATGCGCCGATGAACCAGCCTTCGCTCAGCTCGGCCTGCACGCCGATCTGATAGCGCTGGGAGTCCGCGTGGAAGCCCGCGTCATGATCGTTGCTGATCCAGCTCTGCTGGAAACGGCCCCAGACGCACGATGTCTCATAGACCGCCGTCCCGTCGCCCGCGAAATCGGGGCAGCTCATCATATTGTCGATGAAGGCGCGCTGCAGCGGCAGCCGGCTGGACATCATCGCGCCCAACGTATGTCCGCCAATCTCGTCGAGCAGCTTCTTGTAATCGGGCGCGGTCGGGGCCTTCTGGTATATGCCCTCGAAGGCCGTCCGGCTGTAGCCGGCATTGCCTGCCGCGAAGGCGGCCGACAGATGATCGGCGGTCGCCGCTTCGTTGGCAGTGAGCGATATGCCTAACTGGGACGAGGTATTGAGCTGCGGCGTCACCGTCAACACATTGCCGTTGATCGCCAGCGTAAAGCCGAACGTCGGGTTGGGAAGCAGCGAGAAACGATCGCCGGGAAACTGCACCTGACCTGCGGTCAGGCCGCTGGCGGCGTTCAATGTGCTGGCGGTCAGCGCGGTGAATTTCTCCACCTGCACGGGCGATCCGAGAATGCCGATGAAGCTGCCGCTCGACAGCGTCGCCGTTCCGTTCACCGTCAACGACGCCGGCGTGCCGCTGGCCGGCATGTTGAAGACGATCCAGCCATTGTTGTTGAGATTGCCGGTCAGCGTCGCGGATGTGTTGGCCGCATAGCCGATCACCAGCGTGCCGCCCGCCATGTTATTGAGCGCACTAGCGACGATGCGGCTCGCGGGAAGCAGGCTCGCCTCGGAATAGTTGTTGACCACATGCGACCCGCTGGTCGTCAGCAGATCGCCCGACAGATAGAAGTGATTGTCGATCGTCGCGGCGGTGCCGTTGACGGCGACCGGCGTGACACCGCCACCGATGATATAGTCATAGTTGGTGATCGTGCTCGCGCCGCCCGGATTGTCGATATAGACGGCGCCGGCCGATTGCTTGTCGGCGATGATCGAACCGCTGCTGTTGACTTCGACGCTCACTGTCGCGCCGGACGGGCCGCCGCGATTCTGCGCGAAGACGCCATAGCTTCCGGCGCCGTGCACCGTAACTTCGCCGTTGAGTGTCACGTTCACCGCAACCGGATTATAGCTGCAGTTGCTGCCGCACGTCGTCGTCGAGACCGAGAAGCCGGCTGCGCTGTTGCCGGCGAAGAAGCCGCCGCCGCTTGCGCTCTGCGCGACTATGCCATGCGCGCGCGCGCCGAGGGTCTCGATCTTGCTGCCGGCGACGGCCGAAACCGTTACGTTGCCGCCATTACCCCAATGCAGAGTCGACGACGTCGTCGCGACGGCCGTGACGTCCACGCCCGACATGCCGCCGATGAGACCGCCGCCGCCGCCGATCGACTGGGCAAGGATGCCGACGGCGCCGTCGCCCTGCGTCGTGATGCTCGCGCTGCCGCCCAGCGACACGGACACGGCATCGCCGAAGCCATACATGTTGCCGTCGCCGAACATCGCTTCGGGATTCGACTTGTCGGCCATGGTGATTGGAGAGAAGACCACGCCACCGCCGCCGCCGATCGATTGCGCCAATATGCCATAGGCATCCTTGCCGCTGGTTGCGATCGTGCCGGTCAGGTTGATATCGACCGCGCCGCCATTGCCGCCGGCCGCCACCGTGTCATTGCCCGCAGGCGAGCCGCCGATCTTGATCGTCGGCAGATGAGGCAGTAGCTCACCCCAGCTGTAGCTGCTTTCCGCCGCGCCGGCCTGACCCTCCTGCGATCCCAGCACCGTCACTTCGCCGCCGCCGCCGCCGACCGACTGGGCAAGAATGCCGATCGAGCCCGCGCCGGTGGGATTGATCCCGACCGTCGTTGCGGCTCCCGTGGCCAATACTCCTCCGGCGTTGATCGTCACCGTGCCGCCGTCGCCATGTGCGCCGCCGTCGCCGCCGATGCTGAGCGAGAATTCGCCCGACTCGCCGGAGGTGCCGACCGAGACGCCACCACGGCCGCCACCGCCGCCCACTGACTGAGCGTTGATCGCGTGCGACATGTCGCCGCTGGTCGTGATGTCCTCGCTGTTGGTGACGGTCAGGTCGCCGCCGTTGCCGCCCGATCCGCCGCCGCCGCCGACGGCGAGATTGGCGTTAACCGCCGTCGAATCGGATGCCGAATGCGAAGCGCCGCCGTCGCCGCCGCCGCCGCCGATCGACTGGGCGAAGATCGCATCGGAATAGGCGCGCTCGGTCCAGATCAGGCCGCTGTTGATGATCGTGACGTCGCCGCCGTCGCCGCCGCCGCCGCCCTTGCCGCCAAAGCCGCCGCCGAGGTTGACGGTCAGTTGGCTCACGCCCTTTTCGAGCCAGTCGACCGAATCCGGCGCCTTGCGCTCGGCCTCATAGGCTTCGGCCAGTTCCTTCAGATGGCCGAGCTGGTCCTGCGCATCGTTGACCTGCGTCTTCACGCCCCAGACATTGTTGCCCAGCGAAATCAGGTCGCCGTTCGCCCCGACCCGGCCGGCCAGATAATCGACGAGCTGGACGTTGCCGTCTGCGCCGCTGTTGCCCGCGCCCGATCCGCCCGTGCCACCGCCACCGCCGACCGATTGGGCATAGATGGCCGCCGAATTGGCGCCGCTGGTGTAGATGGTGCCGCCGTTTGTAATGGAGACGTTGCCGCCCTCGCCACCTGCGCCGCCCGCGCCGCCGACGCCGACAGTGGCGGTGAACTTGGCGCTGCTGCCGCCGCTGCCCATCGCCGACGCGCCACCGGCCCAGCCACCGCCGCCACCGACCGATTGCGCGAAGATCGCCTTGGCATTGGTGCCCGTGGTGAAAACCGTACCGTTCACATTGTCGATCGTGACGCCGCCGCCGACATTGCCGCTGCCGCCGCTGCCGCCGATCGCCAGGTTGAGATTGGCCGACAGGTCGGTGTCGTTGTTGCCGCCGGCGATGTTGATCTGCCGCGCGGAGGCGCTGCCGCCATTGCCGCCGCCGCCGCCTATCGACTGGGCGAAGATCGCGTAGGAATCATCGCCATGCGTCTCGATCAGGCCGTTATTATTGTTGAGGAGGTTGACCGCGCCCCCGACGCCCCCGGCGCCCCCGGTTCCGCCGACGCTGACATTGACCTGTGCGCCATTGGCGCGCGCCGCAATCGCCAGCGAATCCGCGTCGCCGCCATTGCCACCGCCGCCGCCGATGCTCTGGAGCAGTACGCCCCAGGCCCCCGTGCCGTTGGTGATGACGGAACCGGAATTGGTCATGCTGACCGCGCCGGCGTCGCCGCCGGTGCCGCCATGGCCGCCCACCGTCGCCGTCAGGGCAATGGAAGGCAGAGCGGGATCGTTGGCGGAAAGCAGCGCGGTCGTTGCCGTGCCGCCATTGCCGCCGCCGCCGCCGATCGACTGCGCGACAACCCCGAAAGCCCCGGCGCCGCTCGTGACGATGGTGCTGGAATTGGCGATATTGACGGCGCCGCCCTTGCCGCCGTTGCCGCCGCTGCCGCCAACCGCCGACACCGCCTGCACCAGCGTGCCCGCATTGAAACCGAAGGCGCCGCCGCCATTGCCGCCACCGCCGCCGATCGACTGCGCGACAACGCCGTAAGCCAATGAGCCCATTGTCGCGATCGCCTCGCCATTGTTGATCGTGACCGCGCCGCCGATACCGCCGTTTCCGCCCGATCCGCCGACCGCGACCGTCGCGCCGGGGCCGAGCGACTCGCTCTTGACCGCGCCGCCATTGCCGCCGCCGCCACCGATCGACTGGGCGATGATCCCGAGCGCATAGTTGCCGCTCGTGCTGATGCTGTTGCCGCCGCTCCACAGGCCGGTGCTGCTGTCCAGCGCGCCGTTGCTGACAGTCACGCTGCCGCCATTGCCGCCATTATTGCCCTTGCCGCCGATCGAGACCGTCGCGATCGTGCCTTGCGCGGTCGCCGCGCCGCCAAAGCCGCCGCCGCCGCCGATCGACTGCGCCGCCATGCCCGCCGAATAGTCGCCCAGCGTCGAGATCGTCCCCTGGACCGTGAAATTGCCGTCGGAAGTGGCCTGACGCGTGCCCAGCCCGATCAGCGTCACTGCGCCGGCCGATCCGCCGCCGGCGCCATTGCCGCCCTTGGATACGAACCATCCGCTGCCCGAGGCTCCGTCGCCGCCGCTGCCGCCGAGATTTTGCGCAAGCATGCCGGCGGAAAGCTCGCCGGTCGTGCTGATCGCGCCATGATCGTTGGTGATCACGACCGGATTGTCTTCGGACGAGACCGTGCCGCCATTGCCGCCGGTGCCGCCGCCGAATCCGCCATGCCCCGGGCCGCCCGCACCGCCATTGCCGCCTTGCGAGATTGCCTGGATGGCGGCGGTCGCTTCGTCGAAGATGACCGTCGCATTGGGGTCCGATACCGTGATGGTGTTGGAACTGCTTCCGGCCTTGATCGTCCCGCCCTGATTGATGATGTAGACCGCCCCGCCGGATGCGCCGTCGCCGCCGTCGCCGCCCGCGCTGTTCAGCGTGCTATCGGTGCCGTCGCCGCCGGTCCCGCCATTGCCGCCTATGCTGCGCGCGAGGATGCCCCAGCCCGCCGACGTTATCGAGCCCGCAACCGCAAACGGCGCCACCGCGCTGCCGATCGCGCCGCCCTGCCCGGCATTGCCGCCGGGGTTGCTTTTCTGGTTGGCGCTGAAGAATTCGGACCCATAGGCGGCGCCGCCATTGCCGCCAAAAGCCTGGATGTCGATCGCGGCGACATTAGCTTTGGTGCTGACGATCGAAGCCGCGTTGCCGAGCAGCATGTTGACCGAGCCGCCGGTGCCGCCATTGCCGCCCGCGCCGCCTTTGCCGCCGCTGCCGCCATGATTGCCGCCTTCGCCGCCCTGGCCGGCATTGGCGATCAGCGAAACCGGCGCCATCGCATTGCCGCCGTCGCCGATCGCGCCTGCCTGGATGGTGAGGTTGATCGTCCCGCCATTGCCACCCTGGCCGCCGGTTCCGCCTGGGAGGTTGCCGTCGCCGCCCAAGCCGCCCTGTCCGCCAGTGCCCCCGAAGCCATGGATGGTGATCGTCGATTGGCCGCTCTCGCCGGTGTAGTCCCCGTCGAGAGTGATGGGATTGAAACTCGGCGCATTGCCCGGGTCGCCCGGCCCAGCATGATGCTCGATCGAGCCTTCGGGACCGGGGTTGCCGTCATTACCGCGGCAGACGATCAGATAATTCTGGCCGGAGGTCGACGGGCTGGTGGTACAGCTTTGCGACTGGGCGACAAGCGGGGTGGGCGCAGCGGCCATACCCGTCAGCACCAGCGCCGGAATCGCGCTCGACGCGAGCATCGAGGTCTTTCGGACGGTGCGTCCCGGAAGGCCGAACGACATGTTCTGAAATGCCATCTGCTGCAACTTGCTCATTCTGCCCCCGATCCCGATCCGAGTGATAGACAAATTGCGTTGCCTTCCACCCTGAATTGGCCCTCAATAATGCTGGCGCGCATTCGCGCTGCCCGCTTGCCTGCGGCTGACTGGAGTGGCGTTGGATGAACGCGCTCCCGGCATAAGGCGACGCTCTGACGCCTGTCGTCCGCGTCTGTGTTCCCTGCGCTCGGCGTCGCCCATTTGGGTCGGCAGGGCGCTGGCGCTTGCGGGCGGCATTTATCGGGTGGAGCGCCGCTTGTCTGATCGTCCTATTCAAATGTCATGCGCGTATTTTGCATTTATTTTGCAGTTGTCTAAAAGCTGTTATGAATTGACGGCAAGCGGTTAGTCATTCGTCCTTGTGGCCATGCTCTCGAGACGGCGGGCCGCGGCGGCAGCGCGGGAATGGAGACCGGAAGATTCGGAGAAAATCGTACAATTTACTCAATGAGATGGACGGCGATATTCGCCGAACGTCTCCCGACACCAAATTTGAAGTCGATCACTTCCACGAAGGCGTGGAATGCAACCTGGTGATGCGCGGAACCGGCCGGCTGATCATCGGCGACGAGACATTCTCTCTCAGGCCGGGAACGCTCATCTGGATTCCAGCCGGTCAGAGCCATCGCCTTTTGCGTTCGGCGTTGCTGGAGATGTGGGTGATCTGGGCTTCGCCCAAATTGCTGCCGCCGCATCTGGCAGAGACTGTGGACCGGTTGCCGGTGCGGATGCTGCCTGGTGAAGAACTGGTCGAACTGGACCGGCTTCTTGTCCAGGTGGCGCAGGATTCAGACGATCCCGCAGCCTATAGCGCGGGGATACGCTACGCACTGATCCGCGCCTTGCGCGCCAGCGCCGACTCCGCGCCTTCGCACAGCCGACCGATGCACGCTGCAGTTTCGCGCGCGTTGCTCATCCTGCGCGAGACCGACGCCTCCATCTCTCTCCCGGAACTGGCGAGCGCTGCCGGCGTCGGCGCGCCTTATCTCAGCCGGTTGCTCGTCGTATATACCGGTTGGGGCTTCCTCGAGTGGCGCAACCGCATCCGCCTGCAACGCTTCCTGACGAGCTATCGCCCCGGCGACAATTTTCTGCGAGCGGCGATAGATGCGGGCTTCGGCAGCTATTCGCGTTTCCGTATCGCTTTCCAGCAGATCATGAACTGCACGCCAAGCGAATGGCTCAGGAAAGGCGGCGATGACCGCAGCATGGCAATGGTCGTGCCTGACACGACTTCGGTCAGCACGCGGCTCCGCTGGGTCCGCCTCGTTCCGTTCGTAAGCGCGGACATTCCGCTGGCGTTGGGCGACCAGTTTATGGAGCGCTTTCTGGCCGTTCGGCCAAGCGCGACATCGGAAGCGCCGGCATCTGTCGACCGCCTGGTCGGCAAGCTCACCATAGCAGAACGGCAGCATTTCATTTCCCGCCTGCTTCCCGACTTGCCAGTCGAGGCGGGAGAATTTCACAGTCTTCTCGGAAAGCACGATTTTTTGCGCACATATGCTTGGGTCATCGGCTCGGCAGGTCTGTCCGCAGATCGCTTATCTCATGCGATCGGGTCGACGCTGCTGCTTCTATGGACCGCAGCGCACCAAGCAGGCGATCCATCGGAGCGGGTCGCGCAGGCTGTGGCGGCACAGGCCGGCGGCGCAATGCGGTCGCGCTTCAAGCTGTTGCAACCCGACCTCACGCGAGCCATTCATAACGCTCTGATCTGCCATTTCGTCGTCATTTATCACGCACTCCAGGCTGCTCGTGCGAGCGGCGAGATTGCGCGGCGGCAATTGAGCAGCCAGGTCGTCGATACTGCGCGACGCATGTTCGGCGCCGATCTTATGAGCCTGTTCCTATCGCCCGACGGTTTCGGACGACATCACGGCAGGGGCGCCCCCTGACACAGGCGGCGGCAGCCAAATTGGCGCCATTCGGCCGCCAGCTCACCTAGGCGTTTGGTCTCGGCGACTGGTGGATCGGCTCGATGATGAATCGTTCTGGTTCTGAAGTTCAGATTTTGCCGATGTATTCTTAGCGTGTCGCGACCCGCCGCCAATCCGCTGCCTCCGCCCCAGAGAGGCAAGCACATGCAGTCCTGACAGAATGGCGGTTTTCAAAAGATCCAGTAGAGTTGTGGAACGGCCGAAATTACGGCGCGAAGCCCCCTAGAGGATAATTTGTACGTTCAGCAAAGTGAGCGCTGGGACGAGCCCCGCAAGCTGGAGCAGTTCCAAGACCGGGCAGGCCGGATCGAGCTTGCCGGTCGCCCGGTCATAGATGGCGACGCATTCGGCATTGGTGATCCGGGACATATAGACGATCCCGTCGAAATCGGTCGCGTCATAGAGTTGCTGGCTGAACTTGCGTCCGGCCTGTTGTGCCCTGCCGCGAACGGCATCGGTCGGCACACCAAGCCGGCTCGCCCCGCTGGTGCGAAGATCGAGCAGCTTGAGCGGCTTGAGTGCGACCATGCTGGCTATCACCAACTCATCAAGATCGGCTTCGAGCAGCACGCGCGCTTGTTTGCCCTGAAAGCGATCGCGAATGACCTTCTCGGCAAGCGCTGTGGGCAGATCCTGTGCGGCATAGAGCACGGTGAAGGCGTTGGTCGGACTGGAGAAGCGCGTCTTCCCATGACCCATGCCCATCGGCGTGGCGCGATGGCGCGCTTCCAAGATCCCCAGATAGCTGGACACGTCGATGCCGACGACCAGCTCCCGCAATATCGCCGCGTTGAAGGTCACGGATGCTCGAAGACAGTCCGGGCCGCGTCCACGACCTCATTCTTGCGATCCTGCTTGAGCAAGTCGATCGGCCGCTTGCTGCCGAGCAGCGGACTTTGCTGGACCAGCCACAGCCAGGCACGGCGCGGATTGCCGACGATCTCGAGCACGTCGGCGATGCCCTCGACAGGCCGGCCGTCGACGAACTGTTCGAGCGGAAAGGCGTGCTTGCGCGCGCCTGCGAGCAACGCCACGACCTGTCCACGCTTCTGCCAATCATGGAGCGTCGAGCGGGCGATGCCCTGATCGCTGAGCATGCTCGATCCGGCGACCGGCCCCGCCCAATCTTCGAGCGGAACCTTGGTCGCATAAGCGGACAGCCGACGCCGGCCTTCCTCAATGTCGATCAGCTCGCCGAAACCGCTACCCTTGCCGACCTCAATCTCAGTCGGCTCGGGAATCTCGATTCGGGCGGGCACATCCTCCCGGGCCAGGGCGGCGATCATGTCGGCGACGTCGGCGCTCTTGCTCTTCAGCCGTTTCTGCTGCGCTGGGGGTAGCGCGACCACGACGGCGGCGACGGCGGCGACGATCTGCGCCGTGTTGGCGGCCGCGGACTTGGCGAGGCCAGGCTGGCGAGTGAGCGCTTCATTCACTTCGCTCGCCACCAATCGGCGGACATCAGCGCTGGTATCGGCACTGTGCAACTGAGTCGCCGTGTTCATCGCTCCTTCCCGAGTGGATATAGCAACGAACATCCATTTTGTCCAGAATGTCCGATATGTCCGATATGTCCGACTCTAACCCAGCGGTCCCATATCGGGAGGGAAGAGCAGCCGCTGCCCTGATACTCCTGTCTCATCGCGCTCGGCGCGGATGTCGAATCCGCCAAGGCTGCCGCCGCGCCTGTGCGTAGTCGTTCACAAATCCTTGATTTCTGCCGTTTTCGGAGCCACTTTGGAGCGGTCGGTGTTCGCACCTGTTCGCGGGCGTCCACATCTCGACATGGTAAGACGCATGGTATCGCGCGGCGCAAACATGGACGAATGGTCAAGTCGAGGGGATGACCGCACTATCGAGGAGCCGGTGGGATGCCCCGTAGGGAAGCGGGCCGGTGCCGGTCTCAAACGGGCTCCAAGCCCCCCTTACTGAATCGTCGCGGCAATTAATCTACTTATTGCATAGAAAACAAAAGCTAGTTTGCCGAGCGTAAGGGCACGTGTTCCCCTGCGGGAATAGGCGCTGCGGGAGGCATGCATGGCTGAGCTGGTGGGTATTGACGGAGCGGCGCGCAGTCCGCTCAATTTTCTGTGGTTCATACCTTCGGGCGGCGACAGCCGTCGACTGGGCTGGCCCGAGGGCGAGCGCGCGCCAACACCCGATTATCTGCGTCTGGTCGCGGTTGCCGCCGATCGGCTCGGCTATTATGGCGTCCTCATGCCGACAGGCGCGATGTGCGCCGACGCCTGGATCACCGCTGCGTCGATCGCGCCTTTTACCGAGCGGCTAAAGCTGCTCGTCGCGCTGCGCCCCGGCCTCACCGCGCCTGCCGAGGCGGTCAGGCAGGCGGCGGCGCTCGATCGGCTGTCCAACGGCCGCGCGTTGCTCAACGTCGTGACCGGCGGCAGCCCCGCAGCGCTGGCGCAGGACGGCATCTTTCTCGATCATGGTGCGCGCTATCGTCAGACCGCCGAGTTCCTTGACATCTGGCGCAAGCTCGCGCGCGGCGAGACGGTGACGCAGGACGGCGAATATTTGTCGATCAAGGGCGGGCGGCTCATCTTCCCCTTCGTGCAGGAGCCGCATGCGCCGATCTGGTTCGGCGGCTCGTCGGAAATCGCGCGCGAGATCGCGGCGGAGCATGTCGATGTCTATCTCGCCTGGGGCGAGCCGCCGTCGCAGCTCAAGGAAATCATCGACGATGTCCGCGCGCGCGCCGCGCGGCGCGGACGAACGATCCGTTTCGGGCTGCGCATCCATTTCATTGTGCGCGAAACGGCGGACGAGGCCTGGGCGGCGGCGAACGACCTGATCTCGCACGTCACCGACGATCAGATCGCGCAGTTCCAGACGATACTCAGCAAGAGCACGGATTCGGTCGGGCAGGCGCGGATGCAGGCGCTCCACAAGGGCAGCCGCGACAATCTCGAGATCGCGCCCAACCTCTGGGCGGGGATCGGGCTGATCCGCACCGGCGCGGGCACCGCGCTGGTGGGAGATCCCGACACGATCGCCGAACGGCTACAGGAATATGCCGATATCGGCGTCGATACGATCATCGGATCGGGCTATCCGCATCTGGAGGAAGCCTACCGCGTCGCCGAGCTGCTTTTCCCCAGGCTCAATCTGCCGCATCGCCGGCAGGAGACGCTGCCGCCGCTACGCCCATTCTTCCCGCCGCGTGAGGACAAGCCGGCTGCGACGGTCACCGGTCGCTTCACCTGAGGGCGAGCGACGGATCGACCATCCAGATGCTGTCCTACAAGGGCGGCTCTATGTTAGAGGGAGGCAGGCGCCAGTCGCCCCGCTCTTTGATATTGCTTCTGCTCGGAAGTTGAGAAGACCACTCCAGCCTCTCAACTTTGTCAACTTCTGAAGGCGGGAGTCGCACTTTTCCGCCATTCCCTACAGCGACCAGCGTGACGATGCCCTAGCGGCCGAGCAGGCGATCGAGGATCTGGCCTTCGATCACTGCCAGCGCGGGATCGCCGTGGCGGCGCGGGCGCGGCACGGCGATCGGCACGTCGAGCGCGATGCGCCCTGCCTCCAGCAGGATGACGCGATCGGCGAGCGCGACGGCCTCGGCCACATCGTGCGTGACGAGCAGGCTGGTGAAGCCCTCGGCCGCCCAGACGCGCTCGACCAGTCCCTGCATCTCGATCCGCGTCAGCGCGTCGAGTGCGCCCAGCGGTTCGTCCAGCGCCAGCAGGCTCGGCCGGCTGATCAATGCACGCGCCAGCGCCACGCGCTGGCGCTGGCCGCCGGACAGCGCGGCGGGCCAGTCGCCGGCCTTGTCGGCCAGCCCGACCTCGGCCAGCCGTTCGGCGACCAGCGTGTCGCGGTCGTCGGCGGCTACCCCCCCGGGCACGCCGACCGCGACATTGTCGCGCACTGTCGCCCAGGGCAGCAGGCGCGGCTCCTGGAAGACGAGGCGCGCGGCGGCGCGATCGACCTCGATCGACCCGCCGGCGAGCGGAACGAGATCGAGGATCGCGCGCAACAAGGTGCTCTTGCCGCAGCCCGATCGCCCGACGATCGCCACGAATTCGCCGGGGGCAATCGAAAGGTTCAGGCGATCGAGCACCTGATTCTGGCCGAAGGCGACGGACAGGTCGCGAATGTGGATCGCGCTGCCGGTGCGGGCACCGCGCTCGGCCCCGACGAGGCGCAAGGCAAGTCGGCTCATCGGTCAGGCCTTTGCATATGCGGGATTCCAGCGCAGCAGGCGCCGTTCGAGAAGGCGGGTGACGCTGTCGGCGAGCTTGCCGAGTGCGGCATAGACGAAGATCGCCAGCACGATGATGTCGGTCTGGCTGAACTCGCGGGCCTGCGTCGCCATGTAGCCGATGCCCGAATTGGCCGCGATCGTCTCGGCGACGATCAGCGTCAGCCACATCAGCCCCAGCCCGAAGCGCAGCCCGACGAGGATCGACGGCAGCGCGCCGGGGAAGATGATGCGGCGGAACAGCGTCCAGCGGTTCATCCCGTAGATGCGCCCCATCTCGATCAATTGCGGATCGACCGAGACGACGCCGTGATAGGTGTTGAGATAGACGGGGAAGAAGATGCCCCATGCGACGAGCAAGATCTTCGCCTGTTCGTCGATCCCGAACCACAGGATGACCAGCGGCAGCAGCGCGAGGTGCGGGATGGTGCGCACCATCTGCAGCGTCGGATCGAGCAGGCGGCGCGCAAAGGGCGAGACGCCGCAGAGCAGGCCGAGCGCGAAGCTGATCACGCCGCCGGCGACAAGCCCGGTCAGCGCCCGCGCCGCGCTGACCGCCAGATGATGCGGCAGCGTGCCGTCTGCGATCAGTTCGCCCGCCGCGACGATCACGGCTGTCGGCGCGGGCAGGATCTGCGACGGCAGCCATCCCGTCGAGGAAGCGGCCTGCCAGACGAGCAGCAACGCGACCGGCACGATCGCCGGCACCAGCGCGCTGTCGCGCAGCCGTTCTGCGGTCAGGCTCATGATGTCGGCGTCCAGCCGCTCCACGCGGCCTTGGCGGCGTCGACCTTCGTCGGGATCACGCCCGCGTCGAACAGATAGTCCGAAACCTTCTGCTGGTTGGCGACGACATCGGGCGTGACGGGATCGACGCGGAACAGGAAATCCTTGTAGCGCGCGAGCATGCCGTTCAGCACCTCGACGGGAAGGCGTGTCGATTTGGCGACCTCGTCGCGATAATAATCGCGATGGGCATTGCCCCACTCCGCCTCGGCGCGCAGCTCGTCGAGCACGGCGCGGAGCACGTCGGTGCGGTCGCGGGTGAAATGGCCCGATGCGACATAATAGGCGACGGTGCGGATATCCGATCCGGTCGGCAGCGGCACGGCGCGTGCGCCGCCACGTATCTGCGCCAGCGTGTAGAAGGGATCCCAGATCAGCCAGCCGTCGACCGATCCGTTGGCCAGCGCGGTCTGCGCGTCGCCGGGCGACAGGTTGGCGGGCTGGATGTCGCTGAGCTTGAGCCCGACCTGCTTGAGCGAGATGGCCAGCGCGAATTCCGCAGCCGATCCCTTGGTGTAGGCGATCTTCCTGCCCTTCAGTTCGGCAATCGAAGTGACCTTCGACTTGGGCGGCACGAGCAGTCCGCTGCCGACGAGCCCCGGAAAGCTCTGCGTCGCGACATAATAGAGGTCGGTATTTGCCACCTGCGCGTAGACGACGGGCGTGTCGCCAACGAGGCCGATATCGACCGCGCCGGCACGGATCGCCTCGATCAGCGGCGGCCCCGATGGGAATTCGACCCATTTGACCGGGCCGATCCCGCGCGCGGCGAGCCGCTTCTCGAACTCGCCGCGCTGCTGGGCGAGGAAGGGGACGCCATTCTTCTGCGTGGCGAAGACTACACCCTTGTCCTTTGCATCCTTGCCGCCCTTCGCGCCGCAGGCGGCAAGCGCCAGCGACGCGCCGAGCGCGGCGATCGTTTCGCGGCGGCTGATCATTCCGCCGCCTCGAGGATCGGCTGCGCCTCGGGGAGGATTGCGCGGCTCGGGCGGCCATCGATGCCGACGGGCACGTCGCCGGCCAGGGTCACGCGGCGCACGACCCGGTGCTGCCCCGCATAGTCGTCGATCGCATAATGCTGGGTGGCGCGGTTGTCCCAGATCGCCACGTCGCCTTCCTGCCAGCGCCAGCGGACGGTATTTTCAAGCCGCGTGACATGCGCCTGCAGGAGATCGAACAGCGCGCGCGATTCATGCGGGGCGACGCCGACGAAGCGTTTGACGAAGCCGCCGAGCAGCAGGTTGCGCTCGCCGCTTTCGGGGTGGACGCGGACCACCGGATGCTCGGTCTCATAGACCGTTGAGGCGAAGATCGCCTTGAAGATGCGCTGCTGCTCCTCGGTCGCATTGGGCCGGGCTGCAGCATAGTCGTAATCGTTGGTGTGGATCGCGCGCAGCCCGTCGGCGATCTGGCGCAGAGTATCAGGCAGATCATCATAGGCTGCGGCGGTATTCGCCCAGACCGTGTCGCCGCCCGCCGGCGGAATCTTCACCGCGCGGAGGATCGACGCGAAGGGATAGGCCGGCACGAAGGTGATGTCGGTATGCCAGTGATTGGCGCGCGCGCCGTGATGCGAGTCCAGCTCGAACAGGAAATTGCCGCGCGACGGCACGGTCGGATGCTCGAAAGGCTCGCCGAAGACCTGGCCAAACGCTTCCTGCCCGGCATCGTCCAAATGGGTCTGGCCGCGAAAGAAAAGCACCTTGTGGCGGACGAGCGCGGCGCGGATCGCCCGCAATATGCCGCGATCGAGATCGGCGTCGAGCGGCAGCCCGCGCACTTCGGCGCCGATCCGCCCCGCGACGGGGACGATATCGAGCGGGGATGCGGGATCGGCTTGGTTGAGGAAATTGGCCTCGCTGGTCATGGGCGTTCTCCTGCTTTGGGGGGATGGGCCGGGCGCGTCATTCGGCGGCCTCGGCAAGCTGCTGCGCTGGTCGGTGGGATGCGGGGAGCGGCAGGCCGAGATGGCCGCGCAACGTGCCCGCTTCATAATCTTCGCGATAAAGGCCGCGCCGCTGCAGTTCGGGCACGACGAGCCGGGCGAAGGCGTCGAGGCCGTGGGGCAACGTAGGCGCGAGGATGTTGAAGCCGTCAGCCGCGCCCGCGACAAACCATTGTTCGAGCAGATCGGCGATCTGGACGGGATTGCCGATCACCGTCTTGTGCCCGCGCGCGGTGACAACGCGCGCGATCAGCTGGCGGATGGTCAGCCCCTCTGCGCGCGCGGTATCGACGAAAAGACGCTGGCGGCTCTGCCATCCCTCGGTCGATTGTGGCTCGGGCAAGGGACCGTCGAGCGGATGGGCCGACAGGTCGACGCCCATCAGGCCGGACACCAGCCCGATGCCGATGCGCGGATCGACAAGCGCCTGAAGCTCGTCGTGCAGTTGCTGCGCCTCGGCTTCGGTTTCGGCGACGAAGGGCATGATACCGGGCATGACGAGGATATCGTCGCGCGACCGGCCACTGGCCTCGGCCGCATCCTTCAGCCGGTTCGCGAAGGCGACGGCGTCTTCGAGCGACTGCTGTGCGGTAAAAACCAGCTCTGCAGTAGCAGCCGCAAGCGCGATCCCGTCGTCCGACGAGCCGGCCTGGACGATCACCGGATGCCCTTGCGGCGATCCGCCGATCTGGAGCGGTCCGGCGACCTTGAAGCGCTCGCCTTCGTGGTCGACCGCGTGAACCTTCGCCGGATCGTGGAAGCGGCGACCGGAACGGTCGAAAAGCAGCGCGTCAGGTTCCCAGCTCGACCACAGTGCCTTCACCACCGCGACATATTCGGCGGCGCGCGCGTAGCGATCGGCATGGGCAAGCTGATGGTCGAGCCCGAAATTGCGTGCCTCGGCGTCGGAGCCCGAGGTAACGCAGTTCCACCCCGCGCGTCCGCCGCTGATATGGTCGATCGTCGCGAACTTGCGAGCGAGATGGTAGGGCGGCAGGTAAGTCGCCGAGACGGTGGCGACGAGGCCGATCCGTTCGGTCGCAGGCGCGATCGCGGCAAGCAGCGCCAGCGGATCAAGATAATAGACCGGCGCTGCCAGCCCCGCCGTTTCGGGCGGTCCGCCGAACATCGCGACATTATCGGCGAAGAAGATCGCGTCGAACTTCGCGGCCTCGGCGGTCTGCGCGAGGCGGATATAGTGGTTGAGATCAACCAGATCGCGTGGCTCGACCGAGGGGTGAAGCCATGCCGAAACATGATGCCCCACGCCCATGAGGAATGCGCCGAGGCGGATCTGGCGGGCACCGGCCATGATCAGATCCTGACCTTGCCGGTGATGCCGAAGGTGCGTGGATCGCCCAGCACCTTGATGAAGGGGGACACCGCGTTCGCCGCGCCCACGCCGATCGCGTAACGCTTGTCGAACAGGTTGCGCGCCCAAAGCTGGATCCAATAGCGATCGTCGGAGGTCTTGATGCCGATGCCGGCGTTGGTCAGGCCATAAGCTTCCTGCCGGCCATAGGCGGACACCGGATTGAGCAGGTTGCTCTTGCTGCGATAGGTCTGGTTCACATAGCCGGTGAGGTTGAACCGATCGGTGATCGGCCGGTCGTAGTCGAGGCTGACCTGCCCGGTCCATTTGGCCGCACCGATCACGCGCTTGCCCGACAGGTCCACGGAGCTGGGGCCGCCGGCATAGGTGAATTCCACCGGCGTGGGCGCGTTGGCGTAGGATCGGTAGATCGCATCGTTGAACGCGCCGCTGAAGGACAGGTTGACGCCGTCGGTGAGCCGTCCGGCAGCCTCGACCTCGACTCCGCGCAGGCGCACGCGGGCGGCGTTGCCGAGGAAGTTGCCCAGCGCCAATCGCGTCGGATCGAGCTGAACGGCTTGGAAGTCCTTGATGTCGTTCCAGTAGAGATTGGCGTTGAGCGTCACCCGCCCGTCGGCCAGCGTCGATTTGATGCCCACTTCATAGTCGGTCGATTTTTCGGGATCGATGATGATCGGCTTGCCGGGCGTAGCGCCCAGATTGGCCGCGCCCGATTTCTCGCCATAGCTGACCGATGCATAGAGCAGCACATCGTCGCTGATCTTGAACGACGGGTTGACCAGCCAGGACCAGCTGTTGGTCGTGCGCTGATCGGCGACCGCGAAGATGCCGCCGAACGCATTGATGATTGCCGTGCGCGCGGGTTGCAGCGTCGAAGGCAATGCCCCGCCCCCGAAGGTCGAAGCAGTGTTCGACGCCTTCTTCTTTTCACTCGTATAGCGCAGGCCCGCGGTCAACGAGAGTTGGTCGGTGAAATGATAGCTGGCCTGGCCGAACGCCGCGCCGCTCGTCACTTGCAACTTGCCATATTGGTCATATTCCACGCCATCGAGGATGGCGGGAAGCAGGGCGGCCGGCGGCAGCCCGCCGGTCAGAAAATAGCGCGTCGAATCGGACTGGAAGATCGAACGGTTGTTGCTGACCAGATCCTCACGCAGGAAATATCCTCCGACCTGATACTCGAAGGCACCGCCGCTGGGCGAGGCGAGGCGCAGCTCCTGCGAATATTGATCGACGTCGACGTCATAGCCCGCGCGCAGGATCGACAGCGGCGAATTGTCGCTGTCGTTGCGCGGGCGGAAACGGAGCCGCCGCCAGGCGGAGACCGAGGTCAGCGTGGGGCCGCCGAGATCGACGGTCAGCTCGTTCGAGACGCCAGTGACCTTGGTGCCGATGCGGTCCTGCGTGTTGAGGTTCGCATTGTGGCCGACATCGTAGCTGGGCGTGTAGCCGAAGATCGACTTGAGCTTGTTTTCCCACGCGGCGGCGCGCGGCGCGCCGTTGGCGAAGCTCGTCGCGTCGGCGAAGGCGGGGTAGTAATTATTATATTCGCTCGTCTCGTAATGCTCGGCGATCAGCCGGCTGGTGACCGGACCGCTCTGGAACAGCAATTGTCCGCGCAACGACCAGCGATTGGTGTCAAGATACTTCTTGCCGTCATAGGCGTTGGTCGCCCAGCCGCCGCCGCGATCGCGCGAGAAGGTGAGGCGATAGGCAAGCGTATCGCCGATGAGCGGGCCGGTGGCGTTCGCGCGCAACTGGAGCCGATCGTGATTGGCGTAGCCGGCCTCGAGGTTCAGTTCGGAGTCGAAGCTCGGCTTCTTGGTGGTGACGACGACGGCGCCGATCGTCGTATTCTTGCCGAGCAATGTTCCCTGCGGCCCGCGCACCAGTTCGATATGATCGAGATCGACGAAGTCGAGCCAGCTGAAACCGACATGCGTGTAGAAGACATTGTCGACGATCAGCCCGACACCTGACTCGGCGCCGTCATTGTTCGCATTGCCGCCGAGGCCGCGGATGTAGAGGCCCGAGACGCGGGTATTCTGTTGCACGGCCGCGAAGTTGGGCAGCTTTGCCGCGAAATCCGCAATGCGGTAGATGCGCTGTTCGGCAAGCGTGTTGCCGCTGACCGCGCTGACCGCGATCGGAATATCCTGCAGCTTTTCCTCGCGCCGGCGCGCGGTGACGAGGATTTCCGATTGCGGTACGCCTTCTTCGACCTCGGCGAATGGCGCCGCTTCCACGGTCTTGGGTGCGACATCTTCCGCCCGCGCCTGCCCGGCGACAAACGCCCACGCCAGAATGATCGTCGATGCTCCGTTTCCCCGCATTTGCTTTCCTTCCCTTGCATTTCCTATCATTCAGATAGAGTTTCAAGGAGCAAGCGGGGTTCGGCTTGAGGCGCGCGAATAAAATCTATCATATCGATAGAAAATTGATTACGGCGTAGCATCGCCGGGTTCGGCCTCGACGGATTTCGCGGCGGATTGATCAACATGCAGCGGCACCGGCGATGCTGATGCCCCCGCATGCTATCCCCACAGTCAAAGCGCGAATCCCGCCGCTACGACCTAAATGGCAGCTTTCGGAGCTAGTGGGTGGGCATTTACTGACCGAAATTAAGGCGCAAAGCTGACCGTCGTCGAAGGATCAACGACAGCGCCGCGCCCCGGCATTTCAACTGCATATGCTCCGCAACTGCCGTCCGAACCGCGCATAGAGCGTCGGCAGGACGAACAGCGTCAGCAGCGTCGCCGAGATCAGACCGCCGATCACCACCGTCGCGACCGGCTTCTGCACCTCGGCGCCCGCGCCGTGCCCCAGCGCCATCGGTACGAAGCCAAGGCTCGCGACCAGCGCGGTCATCATCACCGGACGTAGGCGTTGCATCGCGCCCAGCCGCGCGGCTTCCGCCCGCTCGACCCCCACGGCGACCAGATCCTGGATCGACGAGACCATCACCAGCCCGTTGAGCACCGCGATCCCTGACAGCGCTATGAAGCCGACGGCGGCCGAGATCGAGAAATCCATCCCCCGCACCGCCAGCGCCAGTACGCCGCCGACCAGCGCGAAGGGCACGCCGGTGAATACGATCGCCGCATCGCGCAAGGATCGCAGTGCCCCGTAAAGCAGCAGCATGATCAGCGCGAAGCAGGCCGGTACGACCAGCGCCAGCCGCCCGCCGGCCGACGCCAGATTCTCATATTGCCCGCCCCATTCCAGATAGGTGCCGGTCGGCAATCTGAGTTCGCGCGCGATCGCGGCCTGCGCATCGGAGACGACCCCGCCCACGTCGCGCCCGCGCACATTGGCCTGCACGACGACGCGGCGCTTGCCATTCTCGCGGCTGATCTGGTTGGGGCCGTCGACGATGTCGAGTTCCGCGACGCTGGCGAGGGGAACGAAGCCGCCCCCCGCGATCGGCACCGGCACTTGCCGCAATGCCTCGAAATCGGCGCGCTGCGCGTCGGACAGCCGCACCACCACCGGGAAGCGGCGATCCCCCTCATAGATGGTGCCCGCCTCGCGCCCGCCCAGCGTCGCCGCGATCACATCCTGGACATCCTGAGCAGTCACGCCCAGCCGTGCCATCGCGTCACGCTTCACCCCGATGTCGAGCATGGGAAGACCGCCCGTCTGCTCGACTTTCACGTCGGCCGCGCCCGGCGTGCGCTTCAGGATCGCCGCCACACGGTCGGCGGTCGCGTTCATCGCGGCAAAATCATCGCCGAATATCTTGATCGCGATGTCGCCGCGCACGCCCGCGATCAGTTCGTTGAAGCGCATCTGGATCGGCTGGGTGATCTCATAGGCGTTGCCCGGCAGCGTCGCGAGCCTGCCCTCGATCCGCTCGACCAGCGCCTCCTTGCTCAGCCTTGGGTCGGGCCATTGGTCGCGCGGCTTCAGGATGACGAACGTGTCGGTCGCATTGGGCGGCATCGGATCCGAGGCAAGATCGGCCGTGCCGGTCTTGGAGAAGACGAACTTCACCTCGGGCTGTTTCGCGACCATCCGCTCGATCGGCCCCTGCATCGCCTGGCTCTGACCCACCGAAGTGGCGGGGATGCGCAGCGCCTGGATCAGCAGATCGCCCTCATCGAGTTGCGGCAGGAAGACGAGCCCGAGCGACAGGAAGGCTGCAACGGCAAGGGCGAGCCCCCCGGCTACCGTTCCCATCGTCGCGCGCGGATGCCGCATCGCCAGTGCAAGCCCCGGCTCATATCGGCGCCGTAGCCAGCCGATCATGCGCCCTTCCTTCTCCTCCACCGGCTTCGACAGCAGGCAGGCGATCGCCGCCGGCACGAAGGTGAGCGAGAGGATGAAGGCTGCGCCGAGCGCAATGATGACGGTCAGCGCCATGGGCGCGAAGGTTTTGCCCTCGACCCCGCTCAGCGCCAGCAACGGCACATAGACGAGCATGATGATCGCCTGCCCATAGACCGAGGGGCGGATCATCTCGCGCGCCGCCGCCGCCACGATCTCCAGCCTTTCCTCGCGCTCGAGTGCTCGCCCCGCCTCATGCTGGCGCGCGGCAAGGCGGCGCAGCGCATTTTCGACGATGATCACCGCCCCGTCGACGATCAGCCCGAAATCGAGCGCGCCGAGGCTCATCAGGTTCGCCGACACGCCGACGCGCAGCATCCCGAAGGCGGTGAGCAGCATCGTGATCGGGATGACCAGCGCCGCGACCAGCGCTGCCCGGAAATTGCCGAGCAGCAGGAACAGCACCACGATCACCAACAGCGCGCCTTCGCTCAGGTTGCGCGCCACTGTCCGGATCGTCGCATTGACCAGCGTCGTGCGGTCGAGCACCGGCTGGACGACGACGTCGGGCGGCAGCGAGGCGTTGATCGATTGAAGCCGGTCGGCAACCGATGAGGCGACGGTGCGGCTGTTCTCGCCGATCCGCATGATCGCGGTGCCGATCACCACTTCTGTACCGTTGCGCGACGCCGATCCCATTCGCACCGCCTGCCCCGTCCCGACCGTCGCGACCTGATCGAGCGTGATCGGCACGCCGCCGCGCGTCGCGACGACGATACGCTCCAGTTCGCCCGCATTGCGCACCAGCGCATCGGCGCGCACTGCCAGCCCCTCGCCATTGCGCTCGACCGAACCGCCGCCGCTGCTGACATTGTTGCGTTCGACCGCGGTCGCCAGATCGGTCAGCGTCAGTCCCAACGCCGCCAGCCGCGCCACATCGGGCATGATCACATATTGGCGCGCATAGCCGCCAACGGCGTCGATCCCCGCCAGCCCCGGCACCGTCTTGAGCAACGGCTTCACGATCCAGTCCTGCGTCGTGCGCAGATAGGTCGCCTTGTCGGCCTCGCTCGTCAGCCGTTCGCCTTCGGGGGTGATATAGCTGCCGTCAGGCTGCATCCCGGGTTCGCCGGGCTGATGCCGGTCATCGGCACGATGATCGAACAGGACGGTCCACATATAGACCTCGCCCAGCCCGGTCGCGATCGGCCCCATTTCGGGGTTCGCGCCTTCGGGCAGCGTCTGTCGCGCGCTGCCCAGCCGCTCATTGACTTGCGCGCGCGCGAAATAGATGTCGGTCGCGTCGGTGAAGACCGCCGTCACCTGCGCAAAGCCGTTGCGGCTGAGCGAACGCGTATATTGGAGGCCGGGTATCCCGGCCAGCGCAGTCTCGATCGGGAAGGCGACCTGCTTTTCCACCAGCTCAGTCGACAGCGCCGGGGCGCTAATATTGATCTGCACCTGATTGTTGGTGATGTCGGGCACCGCATCGATCGGCAGGCGATAGAGAGCGACGGCGCCGACAAGCGCAGCGATGGCGGTGAGCAGCAGAACAAGCCAGCGCTTGTCGACCGCCCAGCTGACGATGGAGGCGATCATGGTCAGTCCTCGTGGTTCGCCGCGCCCTTGCCGAGTTCGGCCTTGAGCGTGAAGCTGTTGGTGGCGGCGATCCGCTCGTCGCCGGACAGGCCGGATGCGACGACGACCATCGCCCCGTCGCGTCCGCCCAATGTCACCGGCGCGTCGCGAAATCCCCGCGCCGTGCGCACGAAGACCACCGACCGCCCATCAACGGTCTGCACCGCCGTGGTCGGGACGGTCAGCGCCCCGCCCTTGCCGTCGTCGACCTGGATCCGCACTTGCACCGGCTCGCCAGCCCGCCAGCGCCCGTCGCGATTGTCGAGATCGGCGATAACGCGGACGAGCCGTGTCTGCTGATCGAGCGTCGGTGCGACGAAACGCACACGCGCGACAGCCTTTCGGCCTGCCGCTTCGACATCCATCGCCGCGCCCGGCTTCACCCGCACCGCATCCGCTGCCGAAACGGACAGCATCACGCTCAGCCGTTCGAGCGCCGCAATCCGGAACAGCTCGGTCTCCGGGGCGTCGGCGGTGAATACCTGCCCCAGCATGGCGGTGCGCGCGACGATACGCCCGGCGATCGGGGCAGTGATGGCGATCCGGTTGAAGCCGCCGCCGCGTATGCCCGATGCGGCAAGCTGTTGTCGTGCAAGCCGTACATCGGTCGCCGCCTGCTCGAAGCCCGCGCGCGAAATGTCGACTTCGCGGCGTGGCCGGAAGCCGCGGGCAAATAGCGCCTCGTCGCGCGCCAGCGTGGTGCGGGCAAGCGTGAGGCGCGATTGCGCCTTTTCGACTTCGGCCTGCAGGTTCGCCGCCTCGCGGCTCTCGATCACCGCCAGCGTCTGGCCGCGGCGCACGGCATCGCCCAGATTGCCGGAAAGCGAGACGATCCGCCCTTCGATCGGCGATGCGACCACGCGCGTCGCGTCGGGATCGCTCTCGATCAACGCGGGTGCCTCGATCACGCCCGCAGTTCCGGCGCGGCCGACGCGCGCGACGCCGATATTGGCCGCTGCGATCTGGGCGGCAGTAAGGGTGATAGCGCCGTCGGCATGCGCCTCGGCACTGGTGTTTTCGGGTGCGGGCGCGGATCCGCCGCACGCGGCAACGAGCATCGCGACGCAAAGCGCCGCCGTAATTCGGGACATGAAGATAACTCCTGACAAGGACGGGCGCGCCTGCGGGCGCGATCGGTCGATGTCAGGCGATCGGCGGTCTCAGCGGCGTATCGGCCGCACGCTTCGGCAGCACGGCCGATACGCCGGGCCGCAAAGCCCGCGCCCCGCAATAAAGCTCCGGCGCTGCCCCCAGCTTCATCGGCGCGGCAAGATCGTGGCCGTGGCACAGCGAGTGATGATGCGGATAATCGCGATCCGCATCCGCGGGCACGTTGTCGGCATCGCCGGGCGCGTGCCACGCAGTCATCTCGACCGCGCTGATCGCACCTTCTGCTCCCTCGGCCGCGTGCGCCACCGACGTCAGGCTGGTGACGATCAGCATCAGGCAGGCAAGCAGGGGCAGCAACGCGCGCATCTGGGGTCAACTATCACATTGTCGCGGCACTGTAAGGGCATCTCGCACGTCGTGCCTATAAAGCGCGGCCGCTTTCAGATGTGACGACAGGGACAACGAACGGCCGAATCTGGGACGCGTAGCCGATAATCCAATCCGAACTGGGGCGAACGGCAGTTCCGCGACCTATTTGTTGCCGTATGGACCATGGAAGCGTTTGACGGTGGCGTTCCTGATGGTGCGGGTCATCTCGATAGATATTTCATCGGCCAATTCGCAATATTGGCGCTGCGCAGGCTAACCGGCTAATGGCATGGCGCAGGAAATGGCTATGCTCCGCTCGGGCAGGGGCTGGACGCAGCCCGGTGCTGGCGAAAGGTTGACGGCGACGTGCAAGCGAAGGTCGTGATCGTCGAGGATGATCTGCGGATCGCCGCACATGTCGCCCATGGGGTGACGGCTCATGGTGGGCTGTCGCTGCTCGGGACGGCGGGCTCGCTGGCCGAGGCGCGCGCGCTGCTCAGCCATGACGCGGACCTGTTCATTCTCGATCTCGGGCTTCCCGACGGTAACGGGATCGATCTGATCGCGGAAATTCGCGCCCGGCGCGGCCTTGAACCGAAGATTCTGGTGCTGTCCGTCCTGGGCGATCAGACGACGGTACTGGCGGCGGTGCTGGCCGGCGCGGACGGCTATCTGCTGAAGGACCTCGATAGCCTGGACATCGGCCAGCAGGCCGCCGCCGCGCTGTCGGGCGGGGCGCCGCTTTCGCCCAGCATCGCCGCCTATGTGCTGCGTTACCTGCGCGGCCAGCAGGAACAGCCGAAGCCGGGCGACGAGGATCCCGACCTGTCGCCTCGCGAATATGAACTGCTCCAGCTGCTGGCGCGCGGCCAGAGCAACCGGCAGGCGGCGGAGGCGCTGTCGCTGTCGCCGCACACGGTCGGCGATCATGTGAAGTCGATCTACCGCAAGCTCGGCGTGAGCAGCCGGGGCGAGGCAATGGTGCGTGCCTTCAGGAGCGGGCTGCTGCGCCCATGACCGTGAAGCTGCGGCGGTGGGGATGGCGCCGCGCGCTCGTCACCGTGCTGGGCGCGCAATTGCTGTTCTGGATTTTCTACGGCCTGATCGTGCTGGGCTTTCAGCCGGCGACGGCGTGGAGCGAATATCGCGTGCCCGCCGGGCGCGCCGGGCTGGCTTCCACGAAAGGTCCGACCGGCGCCTGGGCAGCGGGCCTTGCGGAACCGGCAATGCTTCACATCCCCGGCTGGCAGCCCGCCATCCTCTATCCAGCGCATATGACGCTCCTCTCGCCGGCCGAGCAGGGGGCGGCGGAAGGGACGTGGTCGCTCACTTGCCTTCGCGCTTCCTGCGGAGCGACGGACGCGCTCTATGCCGGCCCCTATGACCGGATCGGCAGGGCCGCCGGCTGGGAACGCTTCCAGCGTTTCGACATGGTCTGGCTGGCCATCGCCGTCGAGGGGCTGCTGGGGATGGCCCTGCTCGTGCTGCTGCCCCTCAGCCGCTTCTCCCGGCTCCAGACCATCACCGGCCTGTTCATGATCCTGGTGAGCGCGGACGCCTGGTTCACCGCCTTCGGCGCGGATGCGCTGCCTTATGCCTGGTTCCCGCTGCTGCGCTACGGCGTGGAATATCTGATGCTGGCGATGGTCGCGCTGACCGTGAACGCCTTTGCCGGCTGGCGGCCCCGGGCGGCCGGGATCGCGCTCGGCTGCTTCGCCATCGGCTTTGCGATATTGATCGTCGCCATGCTGGTGCGCGGCGATGTCGCCCCCGTCGTCCCCTGGCTCGACGCCACCGCGCTCGCTCTGGTGTCCGCCTATGGGATCGCTACCCTGCTGCGGCTGAGCCGCACCGCGCCAGGCCCTGCGATCCGGGTGATGGCGATCCTGATGATCGGCATAACCTCGACCGCCTGGGACATCCTTATCCACCCGACTCCATCCGGTCCCATGTTGCAGGCCTCCGTGCTGACGCCGACCTTGACGACCTTCCTCATCCTGTTCGAACTAGCGCTCCAGGGCCGCCAGCTCAGCCGGGAAGCCGATGAAGCGCGCACCGATCTCGAACGACAGGTCCTCGAACAGGATGCGAGCCTGCTGCGCTCGTCCAACCTGCTGCGCCATCAGGAACGACGGATCGCGATCGACGCCGAGCGGCAACGCTTGTTGCGGGACATGCACGACGGCGTAGGCGGCATATTGACTCATCTCCTGCTCGACACCCGCGAGGAGCGTCTGAGCCATGCGGAAATCGGGGAAGCGCTGCAATCGGCGATGGACGATCTGCGGAACATGGCCAGCGCGATCGACGCCGCCGACGAGCCGGTCGACGAGGCGCTGGCGATGTTCCGCGAACGCATGTGGGTCCAGCTGGCCCGGTCGGGCATCACCCTTGACTGGCGATGTCGGCTTGCCTCTCCCGCGCCGCGCCTCGATGCGCCCCGCCTGCTCAGCCTCTACCGGCTGCTGCAGGAGGGCATCGCCAACACCCTGCGCCACGGCCATGCCACGCGAATCACGCTCATGGCGGAGCCCGCAGACGGCGACTCGCTCCTCGTGACGCTCGCGGATAACGGCAAGGGCTTCGATCCCGCCACGGCCAGGGGCTCCCCGGGCGAGGGACGCGGTCTCGCCAACATGCATCGCCGCGCCACGCAAATGGGCGGCGATCTGCATATCGAAACCGCCCCGGGGCAAGGGGTGCGCGTGGCCGTGCTCGTCCCGATTGGAGACGGATGGAAACGAAAATCGTGAAAATTTACCAATGATTAACCGCATCCATCCCCGGAACCGGGGATTGATGGGTATCGCGCGGACCACCGATAATAGCTTCCGACACGCCGCGAAGGGGGCTTCGTGGCCGGGACAGTGGGAGGCGGAAATGCGGTTCGATGCGATGGGATATAGGGCGGCCCTGTTGGCGCTCTCGATTGGCGGGATGATGGCGACATCGGCGCCGGCCCAGACATTCTCCTACGCCGGTTTCGCCGACACGACGGGACTCCAGATCAACGGCGCCGCCACCGCGCTCGATGTCGACGGACGGACCGTGATGCGGCTCACCCCGCCCCAACCCGACTCCGGCGGCTCCGTGTTCAACACGCAGGCTATTGCGCTGACCAATGACTATGGCTTCAGCACCCGCTTCACCTTCAACATCGGCTCAAATGGCGACACCCCATGGGGTCCGATCGGAGCGGACGGCATCGCTTTCGTCATCCAGACCCAGTCCAACAGTGTCGGCGGCACCGGCGGCTCCATGGGTTATGGCGGCATCAGCCCCAGCGTCGAGGTTGAATTCGATACCTACAGCAACTGGTTCGATCCCGAATCCAATGGCGATCTCACCGCCAATAATCACATCGCGATCATGCAGAATGGCGATGCGATAAATCATCTCGCCTATGCAAACGTGTCGTCCACGCTGGACCTTAGCGGCGGCTATGACATCACCGCCTTCGTCGACTATAACGGCGCCACCAATCTGATGGAGGTGCGCTGGTCCACGGACGGCCTGCGGCCCGACGCTGCCGGCCTCAGCTATACGATCGATCTGGCGAGCCTGTTCGGTACAAATCCGGTCTTTGTCGGCTTCACCGGCGGCACGGGCGCGAACTGGAGTGCGCAGGACATTGTGAACTGGACGTTCAACAACAGTTACAATCCCATCACGACAAGCCCGACCGGGACCATTCCGGCCGGAGGGCCGACCGAGGGCGTGCCGGAACCCGCGACCTGGGCGATGATGATCGCCGGCTTCGGCGCGGTGGGCGGGGCCACGCGCCGGAAGCGTCGCCGGACCCTCGATTGCAGCCTTGGCTGAACCGATCTCCTGATCTGTAAGGTCAAGGCGGAGGGCGCGGTTCCCGCTTTGCGGATGGGCTGCCCGATTGCTCCACAACAAACCCGGCTGGGCCGTCATTGCCCAGCCGGGTCAGTTCAGTCGCGAACATGCATGGCCCCCTGAGGCCGCGATCCTTATCGTCCGTCTCGCCGGGATGCGCATTCACATGGGTTAAAGCAAAGGTTGGGGCAGCGGCATGCGCTGACCGGCGCTTTCCCCCAAAGCGATAGCCGAGCTTGAACGTCGCGCTGTGGACGCGATTGTTGCTGTTGAGCTCGCCGCCATATTCGAGGGCAGATGTCAACCTTGCTATTTTATCGCACGCTATCTACAATTGGGTGTGACCCGGACTCCCGCCATCCAACCGCCCGGCCAAAGTGGCCGACCCGATGCTGCCCTTGAGGGTTTCCTGTGCTTTGCGGTCTATTCGACCGGCCTGGCGTTCAACCGCCTCTACAAGCCGCTTCTCGACAGACTGGGGCTGACCTATCCGCAATATCTCGCGATCACCCTTCTTCACGGGAAGGACGACCAGACCGTCGGCGAGCTCGGCGACCAGCTCTTCCTCGATTCGAGTACGCTCACCCCCTTGCTGAAACGCATGGAGGCCGCGGGGCTCATTGACCGTCGTCGCGATCGCGCCGATGAGCGCGTCGTGCGCATCACCCTTACCGACAAGGGCCGCGCGATCGGCGCAGAGGCGGCCTGCGTGCCGCAGGAAGTGCTGCACGCCACGGGCCTTACGCTCGAAAGGCTGAGGGAGATGGAGGGCGGGCTGGTGGATCTGCGCGAGCGACTGGCGCGCCACTCCGGGACCTGAAAGCCGGGGCCTTCATGGCCTCGCGTCGCCGCACGGGCGCCGCCCGCGCTAACCCGGCGCCTCGCTCGCCGGGCAGCTTGTGCTTTCGCTTGCACAACCGACTGGCGGGGGAAATGATCGGTTGCGGCTATATCGCGACTGGAGGGGCCTCGTTGGACGCAATGCTTATCGAAGGCGGGCTGGTCGGCGGCCTGCTGATCGCGGCGACCTGAGACAGGCCATGCAAGGCGGGGGCGCATATGCAAGGGCGGCGGCCTGGATCGGGCGTCTCGATCCGGGCGCGCACCGGCGGATCAAGGGGCTACGGCTCGTCACCGCCTATGCGCTCGCCGCGATGTGCGGCGCGCTCGTCAGCCTGTCCTGGCCGATCGGCAACGGCGCGCTGCTGCCTTCGCTCGCCGGCGGATTCGCATTGTGGGCCAGCGTTTCCGAAGGCGAGAGCGATCGCCGGCGGTCGAGCCGCGACCTCGCCGTGCTGACGCTGGCCGCCGCGGTCAGCGCCGCGATCTTCGTGCTGGGACGCGACACGCTGGCGCGGATCGGCGTGACCGCGCCCGAACTGATGCTCGTCGCGGGGGCATTCCTCGTCGGCTATCTCCGCCGCTTCGGGCTGCTCGGCACCGGAACGGGCTCGCAAATCTATATCGGGCTGCTGCTGGCCTATGGCGACGGGCTGACGCCCGCGGACCTGCCGCTGATCGGCATTGCCGGGCTGATCGCGTTGCCCAGCGCGATCGTGCCGCGCCTGCTGTCGGGCCCGGCCGAGCGTCCGGTGCCCTTCGTGCCGATCGGCCGAAGCGCCGGGCGCCTGCCGACCGAGCTGGCGATGGGGCTGCAGGCCGCGATCCCGGCGCTGGCGATCGTTATGCTCAACGCAGTCATCGGGCTGACGGAATCTGCCTGGGCCATCACCGCGTCCACCTATGTTGTCGCGGGGACATCGGCCGCGACGATCCTGCGCATCCGCCACCGGGTGATCGGCACGCTGGTGGGCGTCGCGATCGGCATCGCCTTCGTGCCGCTGATCGACACCGCGCCGCTGGCGGTGTGGAGCGCAGCGGCGGCCGCGATGATGATCTACGCGGTGGCTCTGCCCGAACGCTACGACGTCGCCTGCGGGGCCTTTGCCTTCACGCTGATGATCACGCTGGCGCTCGGCGGCGAACGATCGGTCGAGGTCCTTTCCTCGCGCGCGTGGGAAACGCTGCTCGGTTGCGGGCTCGGCTTCGTCGTCGCCACCTGGCTGCTGCCGCTGCGCCGGATCGAGGACGCCTGACCGGGAGGGTCAGGCCGCCCGATGATCCGCCGCGATGCCATAGTGATCGGACATCGTCGCCACCATCGCACGCGCATTGGGGATGGAGATGCTGTCGATATAGTCGCGCTGCATCTGCTCGGTCAGCACCTCGATCATCATGCAGCCATCGATCCACAGCTCGATTACGCCGAAGCGCCCGCCGCGTTCGAAATAGCTGGCGGCGATGCCTTCGCGCGCCGCGATCGCCATCACCTGCGCGCGGCTCATCCGCGTCGCCATCGCGAAATGGGTGGCGTTGTGGCGGCGCGGGGTGACGCGCACGCCCGTCGCGCCGTCGTCCGCCGGATGAAGCTCGGTGCCGCGCGGATAGACTTCGATGATCGTGCCGCGATCATCGGGCGCCATCGCCATCCAGGCGCCGGGCGTCACCGCAGGAAAGGGAAAGGCCTCGCCGCCCCAGAACTCCGCCAGTAGGGCGGCGGTGCGGCGTGGATCGTCGGCTTCGACTGAAACATGAAACAGCATCGTTGGTCTCCTCTCGTCCGGGAGAAGCGCCTATGCCCGTGCCGTCACCGAGGCGACTTCGTTTCGACGGGAGATCGACCGCCGTCGCCGGGTCGACGAACCGGCGACGACAGTCGACAAATGTTAAATGTGGGTGGAGGAGCGGGCCGGCGCCGCTTCAAGCAAGGACCGCTAAATACCTTCCTCGTCGAGCGACAGGAGAGTCGCATTGCCGCCGGCCGAGGTGGTGTCGGTCGAGGTCACGCGCTCCGCACAGAAGCGATAGAGATAGTGCGGGCCGCCGGCCTTCGGCCCCGTGCCCGAATGGCCTTCGCCGCCGAAGGGCTGCGAGCCGACGATCGCGCCGATCATCGATCGGTTGACGTAGAGATTGCCGACGCGCGCCAGCGCCTCGATCGTCTCGGCCGCGCGCGCGATGCGGCTGTGGAGCCCCATCGTCAGCCCGAAGCCCTTGGCGTTCACACGCGCGATCGTCTCCTCGAGCGTCCCGGCCTTCCACGTCGCGACATGGAGGATCGGGCCGAACCATTCGCGATCGAGCGCCTCGACGTCGGCGATACGGATCGCGGTGGGCGGCACGAACAGCCCTTCCGACGGCGCGTCGACCGTCTTGATCCAGCTCGGCCGCCGGCTTTCGCGATAATCCATCAGCTTGGTATAGGCCGCCTGATCGATCACCGGGCCGACATCGGTCGCCGGATCTGCAGGATCGCCGACGATCAGTGCGTCCATCGCGCCGGCGAGCATCTCGAGCGTCGATTCGGTAATATCCTCCTGCAGCAGCAGGAGGCGAAGCGCCGAGCAGCGCTGCCCCGCCGAGCGGAAGGCCGAGGTGACGACATCCTGCACCACCTGTTCGGCAAGCGCCGTCGAATCGACGATCATCGCGTTGATCCCGCCGGTCTCGGCGATCAGCGGGACGAGCGGGCGGTTCTCGTCGTCGAGCAGGCTGCGCGCGATGCGGCGCGCGGTACCCGTCGACCCGGTGAAGGCGACGCCGACGACGCGCGGATCGGCGACCAGCGCCGCCCCAGCCTCGGGGCCACCGGGCAACAGGATCAGCGCGTCCTGCGGCACGCCGGCTTCATGCGCGAGCGCGACGGAGCGCGCCGCGATCAGCGGCGTCTGCGGCGCCGGCTTGGCGATCACGGTATTGCCGGCGACGAGCGCCGCGACCGTCTGGCCGAGGAAAATGGCGAGCGGGAAGTTCCACGGCGCGACCGTCGCCCACACGCCCTTGCCTTCCATGCGCAGGATATTGCGCTCGCCGGTCGGCCCGGGAAGCTCGACGGCCTCGAGGCCAAGCCGCGCCTGGGCCGCATAATAGCGACAGAAATCGACGGCCTCGCGCACTTCGCCGAGCGCGTCGGGCAGCGTCTTCCTCGCTTCCTTGACCGCGATCGCCATCAGTTCGGTGCGATTGGCCTCGAGCGCGTCGGCCAGCGCGTCGAGCGCCGCCGCACGGTCCGCGACGCTGCGGCTCGACCAGGCGGGGAAGGCCACCTGCGCGCGCGCGATCGCATCGGCGACATCTGGCGACGGCGATGCGGCGGGCAGCGGCGTCGCCGCGATATCCCGGGCGACGGCGGCGAGGATATCCTTTTCCTGCAGGTCGACGCCCCCGCTGTTGCGCCGCTCGCCGAACAGGTCGATCGGCAGCGGGATCGAGGGATGGCGCGCGCCGCCCACCGCCTCGATATGCACGACCGGATCGGCGAGCAGCTCGGCGTCGGTCATGCCTTCGTCGGCAAGCTGGTGGACGAAGCTGCTGTTCGCACCATTTTCCAGCAGGCGGCGGACGAGATAGGCGAGCAGGTCGCGATGCCCGCCGACCGGCGCGTAGATGCGGCAATGATAGCCCTCCTCGCGCACCAGCCGCTCGTACAGCCCCTCGCCCATGCCGTGGAGGCGCTGGAATTCGAAATCGCGGGCGTCGCCCGCCCATTCGAGGATGGTCGCCACGGTCAGCGCATTATGGCTGGCGAAGGCCGGCGCGATATTGGGCGCGGCCAGCATGTCCTTGGCGCAGGCGAGGTAGGAGACGTCCGTCGCCGCCTTGCGCGTGAACAGCGGATAATCGGAAAGCCCGGCTTCCTGCGTCCGCTTGATCTCGCTGTCCCAATAGGCGCCCTTGACGAGGCGGACGTTCATCCGCCGCCCGGTCTCGCGTCCCAGCGCATCGGCCCAGCCGATCACCGGGCGGCAGCGCTTGCCATAGCCCTGCACCGCCATGCCATAGCCGTCCCAGCCCTTGAGCCGGGGCAGACGCGCGACCGCGCCGATGATGTCGAGGCTCATGTCGAGCCGTTCCGATTCCTCGGCGTCGACGGTCAGCGCGATGCCCTTGTCGGCGGCGCGGACGCATAGCGCCTCGAGCATTTCGGTGAGCGCGGGGACGCAGCGATCATATTGCGCGACTTCATAGCGCGGGTGGAGCGCGGAGAGCTTGACCGAGATCGAGTGGCCGGCCGCGGGATCCTCGCCCACCGCGTCGATCGCGCCGACATAGGCGTCGAAATAGCGCCGCCCGTCGGCAAAGGTGCGCGCCGCTTCGCCCAGCATGTCGAAGCTGGCAGTGAAACCGCGATTTTCCGATCGCTTCATGCGGCGCGTCGCTTCGTCGATGGTGCGGCCCATCACGAAGATCTCGCCCATCATCTTCATCGCCGAGCCGACCGCCTGGCGGACGAAGGGTTCGCCCGCGCGCGAAATCAGGCGGCGGAGCACGCCGGCATTGCCTTCGTCGGCGACGAGCGCACGGCCGATCACCAGCCCCCAGGTCGCCGAGTTGACGAGGGCGGACGATGACTTGCCGGTATGCGCGCGCCAATCGGCATCACCCAGCTTGTCGGAGATGAGCAGATCCGCCGTCTCGGGATCGGGAACGCGCAGAAAGGCCTCGGCCAGCGAGAGCAAGGCGACGCCTTCGGAACTGTTGAGGCGATATTGCTGGAGGAACTGGTTCACCCAGCCCGAGCGCTGCGCGACGCGGAGATCGGCGAGCAGACCGAGCGCGTTGGCGACGATCCCGTCGCGTTCGCGCGAATCGGTGCGCGCGGCCTCGATCAGCGGCGCCAGCACGTCTGGCTCGGCCGCGCGGTGGAGCGCCTTCATTTTCGCGCGGAAAACGGACGTTGCGGAATCCTGCACTTTCGACCTCATCGTCGCCGCGCCCTTGTTTCGCTGAAAAAGCGCGGCCTATTAGGGGGGAGATAGGCGCGCCTATGCGCCAGAAACGGTCAGGAGGGAACAGCGTGCCGATCGTCACAATCGACGAGATGAAGGCAATGACCGGCCAGCCCATCGGCACGTCCGAATGGCTGACCGTGAGCCAGGAAATGATCGACAAGTTCGCGGACGCGACGGGCGATCACCAGTTCATTCATATCGACGTGGAAAAAGCGAAGCTGACGCCGTTCGGCGGCACCATCGCGCACGGCTTCCTCTCACTGTCGCTGATGCCCGTGCTCACGCAGATGACGGACATGCCGCGCCTCGACGGCATCAAGATGGGCGTCAATTACGGCGGCAACAAAGTCCGCTTCCTCGCCCCCGTCCGCTCGGGCAAGCGCGTGCGCGGTCATTTCAAGCTGCTCGAAATCGAGGAAAAGCGTCCCGGCCAGTTCCAGCAGACCATCGAATATACGCTCGAGATCGAAGGCGAGGACAAGCCCGCCCTGATCGCCGAGTAGATCAGCCAGTTCTTCATCTGAACCTTCCCGCGCCCATATAGGCGCATCAACCATAGGACTCTCGACCATGCGTGACGCAGTCATCGTTTCCACCGCCCGCAGCCCGATCGGCCGCGCCTATCGCGGCGCGTTCAACAACCTGCCCTCGCCGACGCTCGGCGCCCATTCGATCCGCGCCGCTGTGGAGCGCGCCGGCATCGATGGCGGCGAAGTCGAGGACGTGATCTTCGGCGCAGCGCTCCAGCAGGGCCACCAGGCCGGCAACATCGCGCGCAACGCGCTGCTGCGCGCCGGGCTGCCGGTCACAGTGTCGGGCATGTCGGTCGATCGCCAGTGCTCGTCGGGCCTGATGGCGATCGCCACCGCCGCCAAGCAGATCATCACCGACAATATGGACATCGCCATCGGCGGCGGCGTCGAATCCATCTCGCTCGTCCAGACCAAGGAGATGCGCGTGGCTCCCGACAAGGAGCTGCTGGCGATGCACAAGGACATCTACATGCCGATGCTCGGTACCGCCGAGACGGTCTCCGCCCGCTATGGCATCAGCCGCGACGCGCAGGACGAATATGCGCTTCAGTCGCAGCAGCGCACCGCCGCCGCGCAGGCCGCCGGCAAGTTCGACGACGAGATCGTGCCGCTGACCGCCACGATGGCGGTGGTCGACAAGGCGACGGGCGAGGTCAGCTACAAGGAAGTCACGCTGGCGAAGGACGAAGGCAACCGCGCCGACACCACGCTGGAAGGCCTGAAGTCGCTCCAGCCCGTGATGGGGCCGGGGATGAACATCACCGCCGGCAACGCCAGCCAGCTTTCGGACGGTTCGTCGGCATCGGTGCTGATGGAAGCCAAGGTCGCCGAGAAGAAGGGCCTCAACCCGCTCGGCCGCTATGTCGGCATGGCGGTGGCGGGCACCGAGCCCGACGAGATGGGCATCGGCCCCGTCTTCGCCATCCCGAAGCTGCTCGAGCGCTTCAACCTCAAGATGGACGATATCGGCCTTTGGGAGCTGAACGAGGCGTTCGCGGTGCAGGTGCTCTATTGCCGTGACAAGCTGGGCATCCCCAACGAGCTGCTCAACGTCAATGGCGGTGCGATCTCGATCGGCCATCCCTATGGCATGTCGGGCGCGCGCATGACCGGCCATGCGCTGATCGAAGGCAAGCGGCGCGGCGCGAAATATGTCGTGGTGACGATGTGCATCGGCGGTGGCATGGGCGCGGCCGGGCTGTTCGAAGTCCTCTGATCGGACGCGGGCGGCGTGAAGGAATTCGCGCCGCCCTTTTTTTGTTCGGGCCATTGGCCCCCTTTCCCGACTTTCCACGCATTCCCCGATGAAGGCCGCGCAGGGGTGCGCGTCCGTTGCTCAGAGGGGAAATTTCATGCGGACATTGCGGAAAGTTGCGCAGGCGGCGGCGGTTTCGGCGCTGGCGCTGGCAAGCGCGGCGCAGGCGAGCGTCGTCTACACCTTCACCGGCGAATATGTCAGCGAGCGCGACGACGAGGGCAATACGCTCGCGACCAGCACCGCGACCTGGAGCTTCACGGCGGCCGACTTCGTCACCAGCGCCGCCGACATCGTCCCCGACAGCTGCGACAGCGGCAACGCCGCCTTCTTCTGCGCCCCGACGCAGCGGATGGAGCCTTACCCCACCAGCTTCGGCAACAATATCGGCGCCGACTATATCGGGCTCAACCTCAATACCGAAAATGGCGGCGGCACCGGCTTCTACTGGTTCCAGCCGGGGGCGTTCGGCGCGGTCGGCGTCTATTCCAACCAGGGCTGGCCCGATCCCTTCTGCGACGGCGAGGCCTGCTACGGCAATGCCGGCATCGCGACGCTGACGGTCAGCATGGGCGGCAACGCCGTGCCCGAGCCGGCAAGCTGGGCGCTGCTCATCACGGGCTTCGGGCTGGCCGGGATGGCGATGCGCAGGCGCGCCGCGCCGCGTTACGTCACCGCCTGATCCGCAGCGGGCATGGCCTTCCCTTCCGTCGCGAGAGGGCGGGGCCGACGAAGCAATCCGGCGTCATCGGACAATGCCGCCCGGATTGCTTCGGCCTGCGGGGCTTCGCGATCAGTTCTGCTGGGTTACGGGCTCGGCCGGAACCTCGACCGGGCGGGGCACGAGGCCTTCGATCCGCGCGCCCTTGGCGCGCAGGATCGGCTCCAGCCGGCGATAGAAGCGCCCATAATGATAGAAAGGCACGCTCGGCCAGAGATGATGCACCAGATGCACGTCATGCCCCATGTAGAGCAGCGGACCGAAAGGCACCTTCATGATCCGCGCCTGACGGTAGCGGCCGGCCTCGACGAAGGGCGCATGCGGCAGCCATTGCTGGAAGGTGCCAAGCAGCAGCCGCCCGAACGCCGCCGGCATCACGAACAGCGCGATCACCTGCGGCCCGTAGCCGAGCGCGATCATGCCCCAGACGAAGGCGCACAGCCCGGTGTGCGCGATCAGGTGGAGCTGCCATTCGCGCTCGCTCATCAGATGGCGGGTGTTGAGATAGCCGCTGTCGAAACCGGCCTTGTCGAACGCCCATTTGACCACCGGCACCGGGATCAGATTGGCGACGATCGACACCACCCAGATGAACAGCAGGCGCGGATAGCTGCCCTTCAGGAAGATATCGGCATCGCGTTCGGTATTGGTGTGGGCATGGTGCGCCAGATGCGTGCGGTTGAGCAGCGGCCAGGTCGTCCCGATCGCGATCGATCCGATCCAGCCGAGCGCGGTGTTGACCGGCTCGAAGGCGAAGGACCGGCGCATCATGTTACGGTGAATGGCTTCGTGGACGATCGTATAGTGCATATAGGCGGTGAAGCCGAGCACCGGCATCGCCAGCCACATGTTGATGTAACCCATGAGCGCCGCGGCCACGATCGACAGGTGGACCAGCGGCAGGGCGAAGGCGAAAATGATCGTCGGCCACGCAACATCGGGCGACAATTCGCGCGCGATTACCCGTTCCTCGTTCAACGTCCGTCCGGTCATCGCCAGCCCCTCGATGAAATATCGGCCTTGCATAGCAGCTTGGCCGACATCGTTCGACAAGATAATGAGCGCGACGGTAACCATATCACCACGCTTTCCCGTTATTCGCGCTTGAACCTGCCCCGGAAGGCGGGAATCATCGATTGCGTGAGTGGCTTGGTGGCAGACGGAGCGGCGCAGAGCGAACCTGAGCAGGCGGCCGAGGCGATCCTCGCTTCCTGCTATGACGACATGCGCCGCATCGCCCGCCGAATCATCGCGACCGATCAGATGCGCTGCGTCTTCCAGCCGACCGATCTGGTCAACGAGGCCGCGCTCCGCCTGATCCAATCCTCGGCCGTGGCGCCCAGCAGCCAGGGCCATATGCTCGCGCTCGCCGCGCGGACGATGCGCCGCGTGCTCATCGACGAATCGCGCCGCTCGGCGGCGGTCAAGCGGCATCGCCCTACCTTGCTCACCTCGTGGCCCGGCGCGCGCGAGGCGCTGGTCGACGTCGAGGATCTCGACGCCGCGCTGGCCGCGCTCGAAGGTTTCTCGGCCGATCATGCGCGGATCGTCGAGCTGCGTTTCACCCTCGGCATGACGGTGGAGGAGACGGCCGCGCTCACCGGGCTTGCCGAACGCACGGTCAAGCGGCGCTGGCAGGCGGCGCGCGCCTGGCTGCAGGACTATCTGGCATCCGATGCCGGGCCCGTCACCGGCTGAGGTCGAACGCCGCGCGCTGGCGCTGTTCGAACGTCTGTTCGACCGGCCCGACAATGTCCGCCTGCGCGAAAGGCTGCTGTCGCGCGAGGATGAGCGCGTGCGCACGCGCCTCGCCGCGCTCGAGCGCAGCCACCGCACCGCCGCCGGCTCGATGCCCACGCTCTTCCCCGCCGACGACGAGATGGAGGCGCAGCCCCCGCCCCACCGCATCGGCCCCTTCCGCCTGATCGCGCCGATCGGCAGCGGCGGCATGGGACAGGTGTGGCGCGGGGTGCGCGACGACGGGCTCTACGATCAGACCGTCGCGATCAAGTTCATCCGCGCGCATCTGGCGCCGCTTGCCGGCTCGCGCTTCGCCGAGGAACGCCGCATCCTCGCGCGGCTCGAACATCCCAATATCGCGCGGCTGATCGACGGGGGGATGACCGATACCGGCATCCCCTATCTCGTCATGGAATATATCGACGGCCTGCCGATCAGCGACTTCGCCGAAGGGCTTGGCGAACGCCAGCGCATCGACCTGCTGATCAAGGCGGCGGACGCGGTGCAGTTCGCGCACGCCCGCCTCGTCGTCCATGCCGACCTCAAGCCGTCGAACATTCTCGTCGACCCGGCCGGGCGCGTGAAGCTGCTCGACTTCGGCATCGCCCGGCTGCTCGAGCAGGAAGACGGCTTCGACGCCGGGCTGCAACCGATGACGCGCGAATATGCCAGCCCCGCGCGGCTGGCGGGCAATGCGCCGACGATCGCCGACGATGTGTTCGCGCTCGGCATCATCATGCGCGATCTGACGGCCCAGACGCGCGACGCCGACCTGAAGGCGATCGCCGACCGCGCCGCACGGCCCAACGAGAAGACGCGCTACGGCAGCGTCGCGGCGCTGATCGCCGATCTCGAACGCTGGCGCGATCGCCTGCCGGTCTCGGCGCAGCCGCCCACCCTCCTCTACCGCGCGCGCAAGTTCATCGAGCGGCACCGGATCGGCGTGATCGCGACGGCGGCGGCGATGCTCGTGCTCGCCGGCAGCACCGCCGTCGCCACGCGCAACTATCAGCGCGCCGAGCGCGCCCGCGCCGAGGCCGATGCCCGCTTCGCCGAGCTGCGCAGCCTCGCCAAATATCAGCTTTTCGATCTCTACGACCGGCTGCGCGCCGCGCCGGGGACGGTGGCGATCCGCGCCGACATCGCCCAGCGCAGCGCCCGCTATCTCGATCAGCTTGCCGCCGCGCGGGGCGCGCCCGAGGCGCTGAGGATCGAGACGGCGGCAGGCTATCGCCGGCTGGCGGCGGTGCAGGGCCTCTCGGGCACGTCGAGCCTCGGCCAGCCGCAGGCGGCGCGCCAGTCGCTCGACAAGGCCGAAGCGCTGCTGCGCGGCGTGATCGCCGCCGATCCGCACAGCGCGGCTGCCTGCGAGACGCTGGGCTGGGTCTATGCCGATCGCTGGACCCTGCTCGCCAACAACGCCGAATCCGCGCGCATGAACGCGACCGCGCGCGAGTGGTTCGACAAGGCGCTGGCGATCGACCCGCAGGCCAAGGGCGCGCTGCTCGGCCGCCTCGTGACGCGCAAGAGCGAAGCCTATGACCTGATGGTCGGCGATCATCCCGAGAAGGCGATGCCAATCCTCACCGACACGCTCGCGACGCTCCGCGCCGCGCGCTTCGCCGCCGCCGATCGCGAGGCGGCTCTCCAGCTCGAAATGACGCTGCTCAACATGATCGGCGACGCCGAATATGAGACGGGCGACATCGCCGGATCATTGCCCTGGTATCGCGAGCAACAGGTGCTGACCGAGAAAGCCATGGCCGATCATGGCGAGACGCCCGACTGGCTGATCCGCAAGGGCGAGGCGATGTTCGACTTGTCGGGATCGCTCGGCGACCTGCCCGGGCAGGGCAGCGAAGCGCTCGCGGCGGCCGACAGCGGGATCGCGGCGGTCCGCCGCGTGCTCGATTACGGCCCCGATGCCAATGCCGAGAAGAAGCTGGTGATGCTCCTCGGCCAGCGCGCGCTGGTGCTCAGCCAGATGGGGCGTCACGCCGAGGCGATCGAGGCTGCGGCGCAGAGCCTGTCGATCCGTCGCGACCGGCTGAAGGCCTCGCCCGCCGATCCGTCGCGCATCCGCGATGTCGCGATCGGCGCGAACAGCTATGCCGGCTTCCTCGCCGCCGGTGGGCGCAGGGCGCAGGCCTGCGCGGCCGCGCGCGAGGCGGTGGCGACATGGGAAGCGATGCGCGCGCGCGGCCAGCTCGGCGCGCGCGACGAACGCAAGAACCTGCCGGAGTCGCAGAAGCTCGCTACCGATTATTGCGGCTGACCGCCCCAGATCGGAACCGGCGGCGGCACCAGCCTGCTCCCCTCGAAGGCGAAGCCTCCCGCCCGGTCGGCCGCCAGCAGCAGCGGCCCGTCAAGATCGACCCAGCGCGCGCGCGATGCGAGCAGGGCCGCCGGCGCGACGGCGAGCGAGGTGCAGAGCATGCAGCCGATCATCACGTCCAGCCCCGCAGCGGCGGCGGCATCGGCAAGCCGCAGCGCTTCGGTCAGCCCGCCGGCCTTGTCGAGCTTGATGTTGATCCCCTGGAAACGCCCGATGCAGCGATCGAGATCGGCGCTGCTCTGGCAGCTTTCGTCGGCGACCAGCGGCACGGGCGAAGCGATGCCCGCCAGCCGCGCTTCCGTACCCGCGCGGACTGGCTGCTCGATCATCTCGACGCCCAGCGCGGCCAGCGCCGCCGCCTCGGCCGCGATGTCGAGCCCGCCCCAGCTCTCATTGGCATCCGCGATCAGCCGCGCGGCGGGCGCGCCTCGGCGCACTGCGGCGATCTTGGCGCGATCGCCCTGCCCGTCGAGCTTGATCTTGAGCAGGGGACGCGAAGCGGCGGCGCGCGCGGCCATCTCCATCGCCTCGGGCGTGCCGACCGAGATCGTATAGGCCGTCTCGATCGCCCTCGGTTCGGGCAAGCCGGCCAGCGTGGCGACATTTGTTCCCGCGCGCCGCGCTTCCAGATCCCACAGGGCGCAATCGAGGGCGTTGCGCGCGGCGCCCGGCGTCATGGTCGCCAGCAGGCTCGCGCGCGTCAGCGGCTCGGACGATGCGGCATGGGCGCGGATCGCGGCGACGCAGCCCTCGGCGGTCTCGCCTTCATAATAGACGGGCGTCGCCTCGCCGCGCCCGACATGGGTGCCGTCGCCGACCGTGGCGACGAGGACATCGACATGCTGCTTGGCCCCGCGCGCGATCACGAAGCTGCCCGCGACGGCGAAGCGCTCGATCGCGGCGGTGACGGTCAGCCCGCGCACGGCCGACCGCGCCTCAATTATGCTTCGTGATCCAGTCCTCGACCACCGGCGCGATCTCGTCGCGCCAGCGGCGGCCGTTGAAGATGCCGTAATGGCCCACGGTCGGCGCGAGATGATATTTCTTGAGCGCCTCGGGCAGGTTCGGCGTCAGCTTGAGCGCCGCCTTCGTCTGGCCGATGCCCGAAATATCGTCGCGCTCGCCTTCGATCGCGAGGATCGCGATATCGGTGATCGCCTTGGTATCGACGGTCGCGCGACGATGCTTCATCTCGCCCTTGGGCAGCGCGTGGGTCTGGAACACCAGATCGACGGTCTGGAGATAGAATTCCGCCGTCATGTCGCAGACCGCGCGATATTCGTCGTAGAAATCCTTGGTCGCCTCGGCGCTCTCGTCGTCGCCCGCCACCAGATGCTTGAACATGCCCCAATGGCTCATCAGGTGGTTGCCGAGGTTCATCGACATGAAGCCGGCAAGCTGCAGGAAGCCCGGATAGACTTTCCGCCCCGCGCCCGGATAGCTGAAGGGCACGGTCGCGATCACATTCTGCTCGAACCAGGCGTGCGGGCGCTGGGTGGCGAGCGTGTTGACCGCTGTCGGCGCCTCGCGCGTGTCGATCGGGCCGCCCATCATGGTCAGCGTCCTGGGCCGCGCCGGATGCTTGGAGGCCGACATCAGCGCCGCCGCCGCGAAGCAGGGCACCGAAGGCTGGCAGACCGCGAGCATATGCGCGCCCGGCCCGATATGATCGAGGAACTCGATCAGATAATCGATATAGTCGTCGAGGTCGAAATCGCCGTCGGCGAGCGACACCAGCTTCGCGTCGCGCCAATCGGTGATGTAAACGTCGGTGGAAGGCAGCAACCGTTCGACCGTCCCGCGCAGCAGCGTGGCATAGTGACCCGACATCGGCGCGACAATCAGCAGTCGGGGCTGGCCCTCAACGCCTTCGCGGCGGAAACGCTTCAACTGGCCGAAGGGCTTCTGGAGGACGATCTCCTCGCTCACCACCACGCGCTTGCCGTCGACCTTGGTCTCGACGAAGCCGAAAGCCGGCTTGCCACGCGGCGCGGCGGCGTGCGCGAACACCTCGAGCGCGGAGGCAAGCACCGGACCGCCGCCGAAATAGGACAGCGGATTGATCGGGTTGTTCAGAAACTCGGCGCTGGCATTGGCGATCGCGCTAGCCCCGGCGAGGAACGAACGCTGCATCTCATAAGCATCGTAAAGCATCGGCAATCCTGTCCAGCGCCCCTTCCCCAAGGCGCGTTCGAGCCTGTCCTACGCCTCCAAGGGTTAATGTTGCAATGCAAGATGCGAGCGCTAACCAAATGCTCATCTCCCGGATACCCCGGCAAACATGATTGAGAGGCGCGGCCGCGATTGCTAGGGCTCGGCCCAGCGGGGGGCGCCGTTCGCGGCGATGAAGGCCGACAGAGACAAAAGGAACCGCATTGGCTGAGGACAAGGAAGGCAGACGCGGCGAGCGCAAGCTCGGCAATCTGGCGATGATCTGGACCCATGCGGTGCGCTATCCCGGCCATATTGCGGCGGCGGGCGCGGCGCTTCTCGTCGCGGCCGCTGCGACGCTCGCCATCCCCAGCGGCTTCAAGCGCGTGATCGACAAGGGTTTCGTCGCGCATGGCGGAGACGTGACGCCCTATTTCCGCTACCTGCTGATGATCGTCGTCGTCCTCGCGATCGCGACCGCGCTGCGCTTCTATTTCGTATCGTGGCTGGGCGAGCGCGTCGTCGCCGACATACGCCGGTCGGTGCAGGCCAACCTGCTTCGCCTCGCCCCGCGCTATTTCGAGGAGAACCGCCCCTCGGAAATCGCCTCGCGCCTCACCGCCGACACCTCGGTGATCGAGCAGGTGGTGGGCACGACCATTTCGGTCGCGCTGCGCAACCTGGTGATGGGCGTTGGCGGCATCATCTATCTTTTCATGCTCGCGCCCAAGCTGGCGGGGCTGCTGCTGATCGGCATCCCGCTCGTCATCCTGCCGATCGTGCTGATCGGGCGGCGGCTGACCGCCATGTCGCGCAAGAGCCAGGATCGGATCGCGGAAGTCGGCGCGATCGTCGCCGAGACGCTGGGCGCGATGAAGATCGTCCAGGCCTTCGGGCAGGAAGCGCGCGAACGTGGCCGGTTCGCCGAGGCGGTCGAGCGCGCCTTCGGCACCGCGCGGCGACGCATTCGCATCCGCGCGGGGATGACGGCGGTGGTCATCGCCCTGATCTTCGGATCGATCACCATGGTGATGTGGCAGGGCGCGATCGACGTCGCCGACGGACGGATCAGCAGCGGCGACATCGCCGCCTTCGTGCTGACCGGCGGGCTGGTCGCCGGTGCGTTCGGCGCGCTGACCGAAGTCTATGGCGATCTGCTGCGCGGCGCCGGCGCCGCCGGGCGATTGAGCGAATTGCTGGCCGAGCAGCCCGAGATCAGGGCGCCGGCGGCGCCCGCCACGCTCCCCGTCCCGCCGCGCGGCCGCCTGACCTTCGATCATATCGATTTCCGCTATCCGACGCGCCCCGAGGTCGCGGCGCTCAGCGATTTCAACCTCGACATCGCACCGGGCGAGACCGTGGCGGTCGTCGGCCCTTCGGGTGCGGGCAAGTCTACGCTGATCCAGCTCGCACAGCGCTTCTATGATCCGCAGTCGGGCGCGGTCCGCCTCGACGGCGTGGCGCTCGCCGACGCCGATCCCGCCGAGATCCGCGCGCGCATCGCCATGGTGCCTCAGGAAACCGTGATCTTCGCCGCATCGGCGCGCGACAATCTCCGCTATGGCCGCTGGGACGCCGACGACGATGCGCTGTGGAAGGCCGCCGAGGCCGCCAATGCCGCGACGTTCCTCCGCGCTCTCCCCGAAGGCCTCGACACCTTCATGGGCGAAGGCGGCGCGCGGCTGTCCGGCGGCCAGCGCCAGCGCATCGCGATCGCCCGCGCACTGCTGCGCGACGCGCCGATCCTGCTGCTCGACGAAGCGACCTCGGCGCTCGACGCCGAAAGCGAGCGGCTGGTGCAGGATGCGCTCGAACGGCTGATGGAAGGCCGCACGACGATGGTGATCGCCCACCGCCTCGCCACCGTCCGCGCCGCCGATCGCATCATCGTGATGAACGAGGGCCGCATCGTCGAACAAGGCACGCACGACGCGCTGACCGCCGCCGGCGGGCTCTATGCCCGCCTCGCGCGGCTGCAGTTCGACGGGCTGGCGGCCTGACCCGCCATGTTCGACTGGCTGTGGGACTGGCTGGAGGTGATGATCCCCTGCCGGGTCGTGCTCATTCTATTGGCGATATGCCTCGCCATCGTGGCTGCCGTCGGCGGGAGCATCTGGTTGTTCCTCGCGGTCAGGCACTGGGCCCTTCCCGCTTGAGCCGCCTCGCTCCCGCCGTCCCGTTCAGCGCCAGAGATTGGTCTTGGCGAGATCAACCAGTTCGTCGCCGCGCCCGCTCATCACCGCGCGGATCATGTAGAGCGTGAAACCCTTGGCCATCTCGACGTTGATCGAGGGCGGGATCGGCAGTTCGGTGCGCGCCACCACTGCGTCGACCAGCACCGGCCCGTCATGCGCCAGCGCCGCGCTTATGCCGGATTCAACGTCCGCCGGATCCTCGATCCTGATCCCCTTGATCCCGATCGCCTCGGCCATCGCGGCGAAATTGGGATTATCGAGATCGGTGCCGAAAGGCAGGAAGCCGGTCGATCGCTGCTCGGTCTCGATGAAGCCCAGCGAGCCGTTGTTGAAGATCACGATCTTGGCCGGCAGCTTATACTGACGCAGCGTCAGGAGATCGCCCATCAGCATCGCGAAGCCGCCGTCGCCCGACAGCGAGATGACCTGCCGCCCGGGCAAGGTCGCCTGCGCGCCCATCGCCATCGGCATCGCATTGGCCATCGAGCCATGCCACATCGATCCGATCAGCCGGCGCCTGCCGTTCATCTTCAGATAGCGCGCCGCCCAGACGACGGGCAGGCCCACGTCGAAGGTGAAGACTGCGTCCTCATCGGCCAGATCGCTCAGCGCCTTCGCGACCTGCTGCGGATGGATGGGGCGCTTGCCGGGCTTGCCGACCGCGAGCTCGTCGAGATCGGCGCGGGTCTTGCGATAATGGCTCACCGCCTTGTCGAGGAAGCTCGTATCGCTCTTCTCGGCAAGGCGCGGAAGCAGCGCGCGGATCGTCGCGCCGACATCGCCGACCACGCCGAGGTCGATCGCCGCGCGGCGGCCAAGCTGGCCCGGGCGGATGTCGATCTGCGCGATGCGCGCGCTGCCCGACGGGTAGAATTGGCGATAGGGGAAATCGGTGCCGAGCATCAGCAGCATGTCGGCGTCCATCATGGCGTAATAGCCCGATGCGAAGCCGACGAGGCCGGTCATCCCGACATCATAGGGATTGTCATATTCGACAAATTCCTTGCCCTTCAGCGCATGGACGACGGGTGCCTTCAGCTTCGCGGCAAGCGCCACCACTTCGTCATGCGCGCCCGCGCAGCCCGATCCGCACATCAGCGTCACGCGCTTGCCCGCTCCGAGCATCGCCGCCAGCGCGTCGAGCTCGCTGTCTGCGGGCACCACCGTCGGCGGCTTGGGCAGCAGCCCCGCCGGTTTGGGCGCGATGGCGTTTGCCGCCGGTTTCAGCGCGACGTCGCCGGGGATGACGATCACCGACACGCCGCCTTCGCCGATCGCGGTGCGGATCGCGATTTCCAGACTGCGCGGCATCTGCGCCGGATCGGACACCAGTTCGCAATAATGGCTGCATTCGCGGAACAGATCCTGCGGATGCGTTTCCTGAAAATAGCCCGATCCGATCTCGGGCGAGGGAATGTGCGCCGCGATCGCGAGCACCGGCACGCGCGAGCGATGGCAATCGAACAGCCCGTTGATCAGGTGGAGATTGCCCGGCCCGCAGCTGCCCGCGCACACCGCCATGCTCCCGGTCAGATGCGCATCGGCTGCGGCGGCGAAGGCGCCTGCCTCCTCGTGCCGCACATGGATCCACTCGATGTCGCCACGCTTGCGGATCGCATCGGTGATGCCGTTCAGGCTGTCGCCGACGACTCCGTAGATGCGCTTCACCCCGGCGGCGGCAAGCGTTGCGACAAATTGTTCGGCTACGGTCGAGGGCATATCGTTCCTCCCGGTCAGTCAAAGCGTGGCGACATTGGAGCGTCGGAGCGCCTCGCGCAAACGACTAAGGCTTAAGGCGTGTTCCCGGTATAATATCTGGATATCGGGTCGGACCGGCGAGCAGCCGCATGCCACGCTTGCCCTTGGGAAAAATCGAACCACGCTCACGCAAAGAAAAAGGGCGGCCCCTTGCGGGACCGCCCTCATCGTTTCGAGCGGAACCTCGGCTTACTTGCCGAAATTGCCGTACTGTTCGTTGCCGACGAAGCCCATCTTGGTCACTTCGGACCGCTTCACGACCGCCAGCACGCGATCGACAACCTCGTAGCGAGCGTTGGGATCGGGCTGCACGTGAAGCTCGGGTTCCGGGTTCATCGCCTTGGTGCGCTCCAGATACTGGCGCAGCGTCACCAGGTCGATCGGCGTGCCGTTCCAGAGAACCGTGCCGTTCACGTCGACGCCGAGCTGATTCTTGTCAGGAAGAATCGGCGGCGGGGTCTGGTTGGGGGAGTTCACCGGAAGATCGATCTTAACCGCGTGGGTCTGGATCGGGATGGTGATGATGAACATGATGAGCAGAACGAGCATGACGTCGATCAACGGCGTCGTGTTCATTTCGCCCATCGGCTCACCATCATCTGAGCCACCACTCATTGCCATGGTCTAATTCTCCTCAGCGCTCAGAGGCGGCTCACGCCGGACCCGGGAGGGGGTTCGGAGATGAAGCCAACGCGCGCGAAGCCCGCACGCTGCATCGTGAAGATCACACCACCGATGCAACGATAGGGCGTATTCACGTCGCCGCGGATATGCGCCTCGGGCAGTTCGAGCCCGGGGGCGCTGGGACCGCCCTGCTTGTCGATTTCCTTCTTGAGCTTGTCGACCGCGCGGGTCAGCAGCTCGCTGGAATCGACACGCGTCAGGCCCCAATAGACCTCGCACGAACCGTCAGCGCCACCGCGAACGGAAAGCGAGACGTTTTCGGGCTTGGTCGTGGTCGGATCGAAACGGACGTCAGGCAGCTTAACCTTGACCGTCTGGATCACGACAGGAACGGCGATCAGAAAGATGATGAGCAACACCAGCATGACGTCCACCAGGGGAGTCGTGTTGATGTCGGACATCGGCTTTTCGTCGCCACCGCCGACACTAAATGCCATAGTCCAAAATCCTATCTGTCTTGATCGACGGCACCGGGCGAACCCGGCGCCGGCTGGGTGGGGCGGCCACGAAGGGCCGCCCCGCCGGCGTCAGATCAAGCCTTCGGCGTGGTCGCCGGCTTGGCAGCCGGAGCAGCGGCGCGGGCCGGAGCGGCCGCGACCGGCTTCACGCTGCCGCCCGAGAGCAGGTAGCCGTGAACGTCGTTCGAGAAGGCCGAGATGTCTTCGGCAATGCTCTTGTTGCGACGCTGCAGCCAGTTGTAGGCGAGCACCGCGGGAACCGCGACGACCAGGCCGAGCGCGGTCATGATGAGCGCTTCACCGACCGGACCGGCGACCGCGTCGATCGACGCCTGGCCGGCGAGGCCGATCTTGATGAGCGCGCGATAGATGCCGACGACGGTGCCGAACAGGCCGATGAACGGCGCGGTCGCACCAACGGTCGCGAGGAAGGCGAGACCGCCACCCAGCTTCGAGTTGATGAGGTCCTGGCTGCGGCCCAGCGAGTTGTGCATCCAGTCATGCGCCTCGACCGGATCGGTCAGCTTGCTGTGCTGTTCCTGGGCGACGATCGCGTCGTCGACGATCTGCTTGTACGCGCTGTTCTTCTCGAGCTTGGCGGCGCCGTCGCGCAGGCTGGTCGTGTTCCAGAAGCTGGCACGGATGCGCTTGCCCTGGTTGATGATCTTCTGCTGCTCGAACAGCTTGGTGAACAGGATGTAGAACGAGAAGACCGACATCAGCACCAGGATACCGAAAACGGTCTGCGAGATCAGGCCGCCTTCCTTGAGCGCCGGGATCAGGCCGTACGGGTTTTCCCCCTGCGGGGCAGCCGCGCCGGCGGCGGCCATGAGCTGGATCAACATGTTTCTGCTTTCCTCATTATTCGGATGTTATTGAAAAGGAGGCGAGGCCCAACTCCCCGGGCGCCCGCCCCCTCAAGTTCGTCAGTTCTGCGGCAGCTGCCAGCGCACGCGACGCGTCTGATTGGTAATCCGCATCGGATTGCCGCTCTGGTCGAGCGCCGGGCTGTAGCGGCCACGCCGGCTCATCAGCTTGCAGGTGGTCTCGTCGAGTTCGGCCGAACCGCTCGACTGAGTGACACGGCAATTCTGCACGCGTCCCTGCTCGTCAATGTCCCATGCGATGACGGTCGTGCCCTGCTCCTCGCGGCGCAGCGCGCCCGGAGGATAGTCGTCCGTGCTGAACCACCGCGCAGGATCGCCCTTCGCGGCCGCAGCCTTGCTCGCCACGGGGGCGGGCGGCGGGGGCGGCGGGGCCGGCTTCGGCACCGGTGCAGGTTCAGGCCTTGGCTGCGTGAACACCTGCGGCGGCGGCGTAACCGTCTGCACCTGGACGATCGGCGGCGGCGAAACCACCGGCGGTGGCTCGAGCGGCTTGTCGGGCGGCGGCGGGGGCGGCGGCTCCTCGGGGGGCGGCGGCTCCTCTTGCACGTCGAACGTCGACAGATCCTTTGACACGTGCTTGATCACGTTCATCGCCAGACCCGTGACGAACGCATAACCCAGAACGGCGTGCAGAAGCAGGACGACGATAATCGCCCCGATCTTGCCGCCGCTCATTTTTTGATCAGCGTAGGCCATTCAGAAACGAAACTCCCTCATACCCCAGACGCGGCCTGACATACCGCCAGGTCGCGTCGGCTTGGCAACAACCCCATTCCACCCTGAATTATCGTCTCGTTAGGCAGACGCGGATTGTCTATCTCGCAACAGCGACGGAACGCAAACGCTTTGTCCGCGCTGTCAGGCTAGAAGCCGTGCGTGACAATCATAAGGCGATACCGCCATTGTCCGGCAAGCGGCTGACGGGAAACGAGATGCGACACAAAATTGCCCTTATTCTGCTTTTCGCACCAATGCCTGCCATGGCGGCCCAAGATTTTGGTAATAAACAATTAATTTCTCCGGCCGCCGAATCGGGCTTCAGCTATGCGGATCTTTCCGATCTTGCGCTCGAATCGCCGGTGGTTTTGAGCGCGACCATTGCCGAAGCGATTCGCCTGAAGGACGGCGAATCCGGTGCGATCCCTCCGGGCATGGCGCGATTTTACGTTAGCGCGACCGTCGATACGCTGATTCGCGGCGCCGGCGGCATCGCTTCGACGGTCAATTATCTGGTCGACGTCCCCCTCGATTCGCGGGGCAAGCCGCCTCGCCTGAAGAAGAGCAAAGTGATCCTGATCGCGAGCGCGGCGAAGGGGGCCGACCTGCGCCTTGCGGCGCCCGACGCCCAGATTGCCTGGACGCCCGAAACCGAGGCGACGCTGCGCGCGATCCTCACCGAAGCCGCAAGGCTCGATGCCCCGCCGAAGATCACCGGGGTCGGCAACGCCTTCAGCGTGCCCGGCACGCTTCCGGGCGAAAGCGAGACGCAGATCTTCCTGACCACCGCCGATCACCGCCCGGTCTCGCTGTCGATCATCCGCCGCCCGGGCGAAGCGCCGCGCTGGGCCGTGGCGCTGAGCGAGATCGTCGACGATGCCGCCGCCCCGCCCGCGCGCGACACGCTGCTCTGGTATCGCCTCGCCTGCGCGCTGCCGCCCGCCATCCCCGAATCGTCGCTCGCCCATGCCGATCCCGATTCGGTCGCCCAGATTCGCGCCGATTACGGCCTGGTGATCGACGGACTTGGCCGCTGCGTGCGCAGCCGGAAATAATCCCTTCTCTTCCTCACCCCTCGCGCGCGAGGTGGACGAAATCCCTGTCGAACGCGGTCAGGCTCGCGCCGCCGTCGACGAAGATGATCTGCCCCGTCGTCGCCTCGGCACGCGCCAGATAGGCGACGGCCTCGGCCACCTCGGCGGGGCGCGACAAGCGTTGCAGGGGCATCATCCCCGCCAGCCGCTCGATCTGCCCCGGCGCATAGTCGGCGGTGGGCAGGGTCAGCCCCGGCGCCACGCCGCAGACACGCGCATGCGGCGCCAGCGCGCGCGCCAGCGTCCGTGTCATCTCGGCCAGCAATTGCTTCGACAATGTATAGCTCAGCTGGTCGCGGTGCGGATTGACGATGCGCTCGTCGAGGATGTTGACGATGGCGAGCGGCGCGTCCGCCGTCGCGCGGCGGGCAAGCGCCAGCGACAGCGCGAAGGGCGCGACCGCGTTGACCGCCAGATGCGCGTCGAGCCCGGCGACGCTCGCCGTCCCCGCATCGTCATCCTCGAAGCGCGAGGCATTGTTCACCAGCAGCGTCGGCGCTGCCCCGAAATGCGCCTCGATCCGCGCGGGCAGCGTCTCGACCGCCCGTGCATCGGCCAGGTCGGCGACGAAGAGATGCGACGCGACACCGGCGCCCGCGATGCGCGCGGCAAGCGCAGCATCGGGTTCGGCTGCATGCGCGCCGTGGAGCGCGAGCGCATAGCCGTCCTCGGCCAGCCGCCCGGCGATCTCCGCGCCCAGCCGCCGGCAGCTTCCGGTGACGAGCGCCAGTTTCATCGCGCGTGGCGGACCATGGTGAGGCCGATCGACTCATTGGCCTCGGCGATGGCGAGCTTGACGATCTTCACCTCGACCCGGCGCACGCGATCGTCCTGCATGAACAGCGTGTCGCAGATATGATCGGCGATCGCCTCGATCAGCCCGAAATGGACGTCGCGCGGCACGCCCTCGGTCACCGCACGCTTGAGATCGAGATAGTTTTTGGAGGCCGACAGCGGCGTCTCCGGCGCGAAGCGGTCGGGCGCGCGCAGATCGGCTGCGATCGAAACGCGCAGCGGCTGCGGCAGCTTGGTCTCTTCGGACAACACGCCGGTCAGCAGCGAGACTTCGATATCCGCGACTTCAAGGCGCAACAGATCTTCATTCATATGGGGCATCATTGGAATCCATCGGGCGGCGACGATCGCCGGGCGCGATGCGATTAGCGCTTCCCTTTCGCGAAAGCGACGCTAAAGCGCGCCGCTTCCGGCCGAACCGGATCGCCCAGGGAGACTCTATAGACGTGACCAGCATCGTGCCCCTCAGCCGGATCCCCGAAACGCAGATCGAGTCGCTGCTCGACCGGGCGTTCGGTGCGGACCGACATGGGCGCACGGCCTATCGTCTGCGCGCGGGGACTCGCTGGATCGCGGAGCTCAGCTTCGCCGCGCTCGACGATGCCGGCCGGATGATCGGCCTCATCCAGTGCTGGCCGGTGCGGTTGGAGAATGAGCCGCTGGTCATGGTCGGCCCCGTCGCGGTCGAGCCCGACCTGCAGCAGAAGGGCACGGGCCGCGCGCTGATGGATGCGATGCTCGCCGCGGCCGACGCCAGCGACCGGCCCGGCGCCGACGCGCTCATGATGATTGGCGATCCCGAATATTATGGCCGTTTCTGGGGCTTCGCCGCCGATGCGACGGCGGACTGGATCATCGACGGCCCGGTCGAGCGCCGCCGCCTCCTCGCCCGCCTGCGCGGCGGCCGCACCGTCGGCACGCACGGCGCGATCCGCCCGCGCATCGGGGTGCTGGTCGGCTGACGCTTTGAGGGGCTCCACGCCCCCATTGAAATCGCCGCCGTTCCCCGGCAGGCAGGCGCGTCCTTTCCGGAGTGCCGCATGATCCGTTCCGCCTACGCCGCCGCCCTGCTTTCGCTGCTCGCCGCCACTGCCGCTCCGGCCGCGCTCCAGCCGCCGGCCAACGACATCCCGGCGCATTTCGTCCAGCCGACCGCGCAGGATGATTTCATCAAGCGCGAAGTGATGATCCCGATGCGCGACGGGGTGAAGCTCTACACCGTCATCGTCATTCCCAAGGGCGCGAAGAACCTGCCCATCCTGCTCACGCGCACGCCTTATAATGCCGCGAAGCGCGCCAACCGGATGGACAGCCCCCACATGATCTCGCAACTGCCGCAGGGCGACGAGGTCTTCGTGCAGGACGGCTATATCCGCGTCTTCCAGGACATCCGCGGCAAATACGGCTCCGAGGGCGACTATATGGTCACCCGCCCCGTGCGCGGCCCGCTCAATCCCACCGCCACCGATCATGTCACCGATGCGTGGGACACGATCGACTGGCTGGTGAAGAACACGCCCGAATCGAACGGCCGCGTCGGCATGATCGGATCGTCCTACGAAGGCTTCACCGTGGTGATGGCGCTGCTCGATCCGCACCCCGCGCTCAAGGTCGCGGCCCCCGAAAGCCCGATGGTCGACGGCTGGATGGGCGACGACTGGTTCCATTACGGCGCCTTCCGCCAGGCCAATATCGGCTGGATCGGATCGCAGACCGGCTACAAGGGTGCCGGTCAGGATCCCGCCATGGGCGCCTATGACGATTATGAGACCTTCCGCCGCCTCGGCTCGGCCGGCGCCTGGGCGAAGCTCTCGGGCTTCGATCAGCTTCCGGCGTGGAAGCGGATGACCGATCACCCCGCCTATGACGCCTTCTGGCAGGGTCAGGCGCTCGACAAGCTGATCGCCGCCGCGCCGTCCCGGGTCCCGACGATGTGGGAACAGGGGCTGTTCGATCAGGAAGACATGTACGGCGCGGTCCATAGCTGGGAGGCGCTGAAGGCCGCCGGCAAGGAAGCCAATAACTGGCTCGTCATGGGGCCGTGGCGGCACAGCCAGGCCAATTATGATGGCTCGTCGCTGGGCGTGTTCAACTGGGACGGCGACACGGCGACCCAGTGGCGGCGCGACGTGCTGCTGCCTTTCTTCAACCGCTATCTGAAGGACGGCCCGGCCTTCGATCCGCCGCGCGCGATGATCTACAACACCGGCGAGAATCGCTGGGACCGCTTCAGCCAGTGGCCACTCGCCTGCGATACGGGCTGCGGCGCGCCGATGAAGCCGCTCTATCTGCAATCGGGCTTCGGCCTCGGCTTCGACAAGCCCGTGGCGGCGGGCGGCGACAGCTATGTCTCCGATCCGGCCAAGCCCGTCCCCTACCTCACCCGCCCGATCAATTTCGACGACAGCGATCGCTGGAAGACCTGGCTGGTCGCCGATCAGCGTTCGGTCGACGGCCGCCCCGACGTGCTGACCTATACGGGCGAGGTTCTGACCGCGCCGGTGCGCATCTCGGGCGCGCCCTATGCCGACATCTATGCCGCGACCACGGGCACCGATGCCGACTGGGTGGTGAAGCTGATCGATGTCTATCCCGACGAAGTCGCCTCCAGCCCGAAGATGGGCGGCTATCAGCTTGCGGTGAGCATGGACATTTTCCGCGGCCGCTATCGCGACAGCTTCGCCGAGCCGAAGCCGATCCCGGCGGGCAAGATCCAGCGCTATCGCTTCCGCCTGCCGACGACGAACCACGTCTTCCTGCCCGGCCACCGGATCATGGTGCAGATCCAGTCGACCCTGTTCCCGCTCTACGACCGCAACCCGCAGACCTATGTGAAGAACATCTTCTTCGCGCAGCCGGGCGACTATAAGGCCGCGACCCAGACGATCGAGCGTGCGCCCAATGCCGCGAGCGCCGTCTGGCTGCCTCTGGTCGAGGCGAAGCCGGCGCAGTAACGCCGGCATCGTCATTGCGAGGAGGCGCAGCCGACGAGGCAATCCAGCCGATGCCTGACGTCTCGCTGGATTGCTTCGCTTCGCCCGCAATGACAATCGCGTTGCGGAACCGAAAGCACTGATATCATGCCCTTCAGCACCTTCGACCTGTTCAAGATCGGCGTCGGCCCCTCGAGCTCGCACACGATGGGGCCGATGACCGCCGCCGCGCGCTTCGTCGAGGGGCTGGGCGAACGCCTGCCCCGCGTCGCGCGCGTCACCGCCGATCTCTACGGATCGCTGGCGCTGACCGGCAAGGGCCACGCCACCGATCGCGCGGTACTGCTCGGCCTGTCCGGCCGGCACCCCGATCGCATCGATCCCGACGAGGCCGATGCGATCGTGGCGGCCATCCGTGCCGAAGGGCGGCTGAAGGTCGCCGGTCGCCATGTCGTCGCCTTCGACGAGCAGGCCGATCTGCTGTTCCACCAGCGTGAGCGGCTGTCCTTCCACTCCAACGGCATGCGCTTTTCGGCATGGGATGCGGCGGGCGATCTGATCGCGGACTCAGTCTCCTATTCGGTCGGCGGCGGCGCGATCGTCGAGGAAGCCGACATCCAGTCCAACGCACCGCCGGCGGGACTCGCCGACGTGCCTTATCCCTATCATTCGGGCGCCGAACTGCTCGAGCGCGCCGATGCTGCGGGCCTCGACATAGCGGGCCTCGCGCTCGCCAACGAACTGGCCTCGCTGGCGGAGCCCGAAGTGCGCGCAAGGCTCGACGCGATCGCCGACGCGATGTCGGCCTGCGTCGATCGCGGAATCGCCTCGGGCGGCATCCTGCCCGGTGGCCTCAAGGTCAAACGCCGCGCACCCGAAGTGCTCGCCAAGCTGCTCGCGCGGCAGGAGCGCGCCCTCTCCGACCCGCTTTCGGTCATCGACTGGGTCAATCTCTGGGCGCTGGCGGTCAATGAGGAGAATGCGGCGGGCGGGCGCGTCGTCACCGCGCCGACAAACGGCGCCGCCGGGATCATCCCTGCCGTGCTGCGCTATTATGAACGCTGCGTGCCCGGCGCGAATGCCGAGGGGCGGCACTGCTTCCTGCTCACCGCCGCCGCGATCGGCGCGCTGTTCAAGGAAAATGCCTCGATTTCTGGCGCCGAGGTCGGTTGCCAGGGTGAGGTCGGCGTCGCCTGCTCGATGGCCGCAGCGGGATTGGCTGCGGTGCTCGGCGGGTCGAACGCGCAGATCGAGAATGCCGCCGAGATCGGCATGGAGCATAATCTGGGCCTCACCTGCGATCCCGTCGGCGGGCTGGTGCAGGTCCCCTGCATCGAGCGCAACGCCGTCGGCGCGATCAAGGCGATCGAGGCCGCGCGGCTGGCCCTGCTCGGCGACGGCACCCACCGCGTCAGCCTCGATCAGGTGATCGAGACGATGCGCCGCACCGGCGCCGACATGAACGAACGCTACAAGGAAACCTCGCTCGGCGGACTCGCCGTCAACGTGGTGGAGTGCTGAGCGCCCCTTTCGCCGTCATTGCGAGCGCAGCGAAGCAATCCAGCCTGAGCGTCAGGCGTCGTTCTGGATTGCTTCGCTGCGCTCGCAATGACGAAGCGGTTTGAAGGCCCCTCAGAACTTCTTGGTCACCGCGAGGCCGTAGCTGCGCGGCTGGGCGATGCTGACGTTGGCGCGGCCATAGCTGGTCGTCGCATACATCTGGGCATGCTCGTTCCACAAATTGGTGACGGTCAGCGCGACCTCCAGCCCGCCGCCGGTCTCGACGCCCGCGCGCAGGTCCATCAGCGCCGCGTCCTGCAGAACGAACTGCGGATTGGCGATGCTGGCGTTGAAGCTGTTGGGCCGCTTGCCGATATAGCGCAGCGACCCGCCGACGAAGCCCTCGAGCCCCGATTTGAACGACCAGCGATAGTCCGCGCTCGCCGCGCCGGCGAACTTCGGCGTCGCGGGCAGCCGCTCGCCCTTCGCCGCGCCCAGCTCGGGCACCGCCTCGTCGAGCGTCGCATCGGTATAGGCGAAGTTGGCGGCCAGCGTCAGGCCGGTCATAACCTCGAAGTTCCCGCTTGCCTCGACGCCCTTGCTCGTCGCGCTCTTGCCGTTGGTGAAATAGAGCAGCCCGCCCATCGATCCGGTAAGCTGGATGTTGCGATAGTCGATCCAGTAAAGCGCGACGTCGACATTGCCGCGCCCGCCCGCGATCCGCGACTTGAAGCCGACTTCGTAATTGTTGAGCCGGTCCGCCTTGAAGCGGCTGGCGATGCCCGGAAGGACGAGGTTGGGTCCGCCGGGACGATATCCGCTCGCCGCGCGCACATAGAGGTTGGCGTCGTCGCTCACGCTATATTTGGCCGAAGCCGAATAGGTGACAACATTCTCCGACGATTTGACGGTCGGGAAGGTGCCCCCGATGCCGAGGATCGGCGCGATCGGACCGCTCACCGTCTCGTCGAAGCGCTGGCGGTTGTGGCTGTAGCGCAGCCCGCCGCCCAGCTCGAAGCGATCGGTAATGTCGTAGGACAGCGTGCCGAAGGCCGCATCCTCGCGATAGCTGGTCGGAATGACGAAGCCGAGCGCGGGCGCAAAAGGCGCGAACGGCTTGCCGTCCAGCCCGATGCCGACGATCTGCTGGTCGAGCAGACTGTCCTCGTCCGTGTGGAAGCCGCCGATCAGCCAGCGCAGCGGGCCGTCGCCGTTCGAGGTCAGCCGCACTTCCTGCGTGAACTTGTGCGTCGTCGCAGCGAAGGGCAGCGTCGCCCCCGAAACCAGACCGCCACCCTGCAGCATCAGCAGTTGGCCGAGCGGCGCCGCCGAATAGTCATAGCTGTTGAACGATCGGATGCGCTGCCAGGCGCTGAGCGACGAGAGCGTCGCCAGACCCAGATCCCATTCGGCCTTGGCCGAATATTGGCGATAGCGCTGTCGATAGGGCTCGAGGTTGCTCTGCACCTGATCGTAACGGCCGGCGATCGGCGCGGCGGTCGCGAAATCGTACGAAACGGCGTCCACCGACTTGCGGTTGAGATTCTGCGCGTCGGCCGCCAGCGTGATCGACAGCGCCTCGACCGGCTTGACGAGGATCGCGGCGCGCCCGCCATAGGACCGGCTCTTGTTGACGTCCTTCAGCCCGAGCAGCGGATTGTCGATATAGCCGGGCAGGCGATCGTAGAAGCCGGAGATGCGCACGCCCGCCATATCGGTGACCACCGGCGCGGTGAACGCCGCACGCTTGGACCAGCCGAAGCCGCCGCCCTCGACGAACTGCGACGTCCCGCGCAGCTCGCCTTCGACATCGGTCAGGCTCGGCGCCCTGGTGACATAGGAAATGAGGCCGCCCAGCGTGCTCGCGCCGTAAAGCGTGCCCTGCGGCCCGCGCAGCACTTCGACCCGCTCGAGATCGGCCGGATTGACGTCGACCGGCACCGATCCGCCCAGCGCATAGCTCGAGCTCGATCCCACCGGCACGCCGTCGACGACCACGCCCACGCTCGCACTCGCTGCCGTCGACGAGGTGGTGATGCCGCGGATGATCAGCGTCGACTGCGACCGATCGGTGCCCGCCAGCGTCAGGCCGGGAACGAAGCCCGCCAGATCCTGCAATCCCTTGACGCCCAATTGGTTGAGCCGGTCGCCGCTGATCGCGGTCAGTGCGCCGGGAACCTCGTTCGCCCGCTCGCTGCGCTTCTGCGCGGTGACGACGATATCCGCATTGTCGTCCTCGGCGGCGCACGCGGGCATCGCCGCGAACGCAAGCATCGACATGCCGAGAATCAGATAAGCCTTTGTCGTCATTCGGAAACACCTGCAAACGAAGGACCAGCCCTTCGTATCTTCAGCTCCGACATCGCTAATTTTGGTCAAATTCGGGTTAATCGCTCCATATTGACCTGATCCGTCCCCGGCCCCAATCGGGCAGCGGGAAGGGAAATCATGACCGGACAAGCCTCTGCGCCCGCGCGCGCCTCGAACAGCCGCATCCTCCTCGCGAGCCTCGTCGGCACCACCGTCGAATTCTACGATTTCTACATCTACTCGACGGCGGCGGCGCTGATCTTCGGTCCGCTCTTCTTCTCGTCGCTTTCGCCGCAGGGCCAGCTGCTCGCCTCATGGGCCAGCTTCGGCCTCGCCTTCCTCGCCCGCCCGCTCGGCGCCTTCGCCTTCGGCCATTTCGGCGACCGGGTGGGGCGCAAATCCACGCTCGTCGCCTCGCTGATGCTGATGGGCGGATCGACCTTCGCCATCGCCTTCCTGCCGACCTATGCGACGGCGGGCTGGATCGCGCCGCTGCTGCTCAGCCTGATGCGCTTCGGCCAGGGCTTCGGGCTGGGCGGCGAATGGGGCGGCGCAGCGCTCCTCGCCGTCGAGAATGCCCCGCCCGGCTGGCGCGCGCGTTTCGGCATGGTGCCCCAGCTCGGCGCGCCGCTGGGCTTCATCGCGGCGAACGGGTTGTTCCTGATCCTCGGCCTCGTGCTCGATGCCGAATCCTTCCGCGCCTGGGGCTGGCGCCTGCCCTTCCTTGCCAGCGCGATCCTCGTCCTGCTCGGGCTGTGGGTGCGGCTGAAGCTCACCGAGACGCAGGATTTCGCCAGGGCGCTGGAGGCCGAAGCGCCGCCGCGCGTTCCCCTCGCCACCGTCTTCGCCCGCCACGCGCGCGAAACGCTGGCCGGCACCTTCGCTGTCGTCGCCTGCTTCGCGCTCTATTATATCGCGACCGCCTTCGCGCTCGGCTACGGCACGACCTCGCTCAGGATCCCGCGCGAGACCTTTCTCGCGCTCCAGCTCGGCGCGATCCTGTTCATGGCGCTCGGCATCGTCCTCGCCGGCTGGTGGTCGGACCGGCGGACGCCGCGCTACGTCCTCCTCGTCGGCTGCGTCGGCACGCTCGGCTGCGGCCTGATCCTCGCGCCGCTGATGGGCGCGGGCACGCTGCTGCCGATGTTCGCCTTCCTCAGCCTGTCGCTGTTCGTGATGGGCTTCGTCTATGGCCCGCTCGGCGCCTTCCTGCCCGATCTCTTCCCGCCGCTCGTGCGCTATACGGGGGCATCGATCGCGTTCAACGTCGGCGGCATCCTGGGCGGCGCGCTGACCCCGGTCGCAGCGCAGTGGCTGGTCGATCGCGGCGGCATCGGGCTGGTCGGCGTCTATCTTTCGGCCGCCGCGCTGCTCAGCATCGCCGGGCTTCTCCTCGCGCGGCGGAGGGCCTGAACTGCATTTCATCGCATATGGTTCAATCTCCCTCTGCACAGACTTGCATACAATGATAGGCATATGTATGCATTGAGTGCGCCGCCCGTTCATTGAAGCGAGGCCGGCCGCGCAGGGAGACGAACCGAATGCCGCCGCTCGACGGGATCAGAGTACTTGACGTGTCACAGGTCATGGCTGGTCCCTTCTGTTGCATGTTGCTGGGCGACATGGGCGCCGACGTCATCAAGGTCGAACCCCCGGTGGTCGGCGATTCATCGCGCCGTTCCATGGGCTTCCGGCTGAAGGGCGAGGATTCGCCCGGCTTTCTCGCGCTCAACCGCAACAAGCGCAGCATCGTGCTCGACCTGAAGACCGAGGCGGATCGCGAGACCTTCTACGATCTCGTCCGCACCGCCGATGTGGTGGTCGAGAATGGCCGCCCCGGCGTCGCCGACCGGCTCGGCATCGGTTACGAGACGCTGCGTGCCATCAATCCACGCCTCATCTATGCCGGCATATCGGGCTTCGGGCAGAGCGGACCCTGGGCGCAGCGCCCGGGCTATGATCTCATCGCGCAGGCGATGTCGGGCATCATGAGCGCGACGGGCCTGCCGGGGCAGGAGCCGGTCAAGAACAGCACCCCCGTCGCCGATCTCGGTGCGGCGCTGTTCGCGGTCTACGGGATATTGAGCGCGCTGATCGGGCGCGAGAAGAGCGGCGAAGGCCAGTTCGTGGGCGCCTCGCTGATCGAGGCCGCGCTCGGCCTGTCGATCTGGGAGACCGCCGAAATCTGGGCGACGGGCAAATCGCCCAGGCCGCTCGGCTCGGCCAACCGCATGTCCGCGCCTTATCAGGCGGTGATGGCGGCCGATGGCTATTTCGTCTTCGCCGCCGCCAACCAGAAGCTGTGGCTGGCGCTGCTCGAGGTGATGGGCCTGCCCGAACTGGCCGACGATCCGCGCTTCATCGACAACAGCACCCGCGTCGCCAACGGCCTGGTGCTGATCGATGTGCTGCGCCCCACCTTCGCGACGCGCACCGTCGCCGACTGGGTCGAACGCTTCCTTGCCGCAGGCGTCCCCGCCGGTCCGATCAACGATTATGCGCAGTCGCTCGCCAGCGATCATGTCGCCGCGCGCGAGATGGTGATCGACATCGCCCATCCGGTCGAAGGCACGTTCAAGGCGCTGGGTTTCCCGGTGAAGCTCAGCGGCTCGCCGCAGATCGTCCGCCATCCGCCGCCGCTGCTCGACGAGCATGGCGCACAGATCCGCGCCGAACTCGCCGCGCGCCGCGAAAGCGCGGGCCAGTGAGCGCAAACCGATGAGCGAGGGCCGCGTCAGGCTCGATCGCGCAGGCGCGATCGCACGGCTGACCTTCGACAATCCGGCCGCCTATAACGCGCTCGACTGGCCGATGTGGCGCGAGCTCGCCGAGCATTGCACGACGCTGGCCGGCGATCGCGACGTCCGCGTCGTCACCTTTCGCGGCGCGGGCGGCAAGGCCTTCGTCTCGGGCACCGATATTTCGGGCTTCCTCGATTTCGAGACCGCCGAGCAGGGCATCGCCTATGAGCGCGAGGTCGGCGCCTATGTCGAGACGATCGAGGCGCTGCCGCAGGCGACCGTCGCGGTCATCGAGGGTTGGGCGGTCGGCGGCGGGCTCGCCATCGCCTTCGCCTGCGACTTTCGCATCGCGACCACCGGATCGCGCTTCGGTTCGCCGATCGGCCGCACGATCGGCAACTGCCTTGCCGCGCGCAGCTATGCCCGCATCCTCGCGCATGTCGGCCCCGCGATCACCAAGCGGATGCTGATGCTGGGCGAGATCCTGCCCGTGGAGGAGCTCCGCCACCTCTCGCTCGTCACCGACGTAGTCGATCCTGCGGAAATCGACGCCGCCGCCGAAACGCTGTGCGCGCGCCTTGCCGAGAACGCGCCGCTGACCACGGCGGCAAGCAAGGAAGCGATCCGCCGCCTCATCTACGCCGACCTGCCCGACATCGACGATCTGATCGGCAAGGTCTATGCCAGTGCCGACTTCAGGAACGGCGTCCGCGCCTTCCTGGCCAAGCGGAAGCCGGTCTGGACGGGAGAATAGGGCGTGGTTGAAGGCCAAGCGCCAGGCGGACCGAGCGTCGGGCTGCTCGTCACCTGCCTTGTCGACCTGATCCGCCCGACCGTCGGCGACGCGGCGGTGAAGCTGCTCACCGATGCCGGCTGTCGCGTCGATGTGCCCGAGCAGACCTGCTGCGGCCAGCCCGCCTATAATATGGGCGACCGGGCTGACGCGGCGGCGATCGCGCGCACCACCATCGCGGCGTTCGAGCGCTACGATTATGTCGTCGTGCCTTCGGGATCATGCGGCGGCATGGTCAAGCTCCATTATGCCGAGCTGTTCGACGAAGCCGATCCCTGGCGCGGGCGCGCCGAGGCGCTGGCGGCGAAGACCTTCGAGCTGGTGAGCTTCCTTGTCGACGTGCTGGGGGTCGAAGCCGTGCCCGCGCGCTTCGCCGGGCAGGTCACTTATCATGACAGTTGCTCGGGCCTGCGCGAGCTCGGGATCGCCGCCCAGCCGCGCCGCCTGCTCGACCGGGTCGCCGGGCTGGAGCGCGTGGACCTTGAGGATGCGCATGTCTGCTGCGGCTTCGGCGGCACCTTCTGCGTCAAATATGGCGCGATCTCGAACGAGATGGTCTCGCGCAAGGTCGAGGCGATCGCCGCGAGCGGCGCGGGCACGATCCTCGCCGGCGATCTCGGCTGCCTGATGAACATCGCTGGCAAGCTGAAGCGCCTCGGCTCGCCCATCGAGGCGCGCCACGTCGCCGAAGTCCTCGCCGGCATGGCCGATCGCCCGGCCATCGCCGAGCCGCGCCCGGACGCGCAGGAATGAGCGAGGTCGCCCCCGCCGCCCCGTTCAAGGCGCGCGTGCGCGACGCGCTGGACAATGCGACGCTCCAGCGCTCGCTCAACGTCTTCAAGACCAATTTCGTCGCGCACCGCGCCGCCGCGGTCGCCGATCTTCCCGAGTTCGAGGCGATCCGCGACGAAGCGCGGGCGATGAAGGATCACACGCTCGCGCATATCGACCTTTATATCGAGGCATATGAGAAGAAGGTCGTCGAGAGCGGCGGCCATGTCCATTTCGCGCCCGACGGGGCGGCCGCGCGCCAGATCGTCCTCGATATCTGCCGCCGCCATGGCGCGAAGAGCGTCACCAAGGGCAAGTCGATGGCGTCCGAGGAAATCCACCTCGGCGCCTTCCTCGAGGAAAACGGCATCGAGCCGGTCGAGACCGACCTCGGCGAATATATCATCCAGCTCCGCCACGAGACGCCGTCGCACATCGTCGCGCCGGCCATCCATGTCAGCAAGGAACAGGTGGCCGCCGATTTCCGCCGCGCGCACGCCGATCACGATCCTGCGCGCGATCTCAGCGAGCCGCGCACCCTGCTTGCCGAGGCGCGCGGCGTGCTGCGCCGCAAGTTCATCGCCGCCGATGTCGGCATCACCGGCGCCAACATCCTCGTCGCCGAGACGGGCAGCTCGATCATCGTCACCAACGAGGGCAATGGCGACCTGACGCAGACGCTGCCGCGCGTCCACATCGTCATCGCCTCGTTCGAGAAGCTGGTGCCGACGCTGGAGGATGCGGCGCAGGTCGTCCGCCTCCTCCCCCGCTCGGCCAACGGGCAGGACACGACGGTCTATACGACCATCTCCACCGGCCCGCGCCGCGCGGGCGATCCCGACGGCCCCGACGAATATCATGTCGTGCTGCTCGACAATGGCCGCAGCGCGATGCTCGCCACCGACTTTCGCGAGGCGCTGCGCTGCATACGCTGCGGCGCGTGCATGAACCATTGCCCGGTCTACCAGGCGATCGGCGGCCACGCCTATGCCGCCGTCTATCCCGGCCCGATCGGCGCGGTGATGAGCCCGATGCTGCAGGGGCTGGAGCGCGCGCGCGATCTGCCCAACGCCTCCACCTTCTGCGGGCGCTGCGAAAGCGTGTGCCCGATGCGCATCCCGTTGCCCAGGCTGATGCGCCATTGGCGCGAGGACGAGTTCGATCGCCACATCACGCCGCGCACCCAGCGCTGGGCGCTGCGCCTGTGGGCGTGGTTCGCGCGCCGCCCCGCGCTTTACCGCCGCGCCACCGGGCTCGCGGTGCGCATCGGCGGCCTGTTCGGGCAGGCCGGCAATTTCCGCAGCCTGCCGCTCGCCGGCGGCTGGACCCAATGGCGCGATTTCCCCGCGCCCGAGGGCGAGACCTTCCAGGCGCGCTGGCGGCGCGAGCAACGCCGATGAGCGCGCGCGAGGCCATGCTGGCCGCGATCCGCAAGTCGCTGGCGACAAGCGGCACCGATCCCGCGCGCCGCGCCGCCGTCGCCGATCGCATCGCCCGCGCGCCGCGCGGCACGATCCCGGCGCGGGGCCAGCACGATCTCGAAGGCAGGATCGCCGTCTTCACCGCGCGCGCGACCGCCGCGCTGGGCGAGGTTCAGCGTGTCGCCTATGCCGATATTCCGGGCGTCGTCGCCGCGTGGCTCGCCGCGCGCAACCTGCCTGCCGCGATCCGCACCGGCGCCGATCCGCGCCTCGCCGCGCTCGACTGGTCGGGCACCGCCGTCACCGTCGCGAGCGGCCCCGCCGATCCCGCCGACAGCGCCGGGCTCAGCCACGCCGACGCCGGCGTCGCCGAGACGGGCACGCTCATGCTGCTGTCAGGCAACGACAATCCGACGACACTCAATTTCCTGCCGACAGTGCATATCGCGATCGTCGCTTCCGCCGATATCGTCGGGGATCCCGAAAGCGCGATCGCCCATGTCCGTCAGCGCTTCGGCAAGGGGCAGATGCCGCGCGTCGTCAACATGGTCACCGGCCCCTCGCGCTCGGGCGATATCGAGCAGACCATGTATCTCGGCGCCCACGGCCCCCACAGCCTGCTGGTGCTGATCGCCGACTGATCGCTGCCGGCAGCGCAACGATCGGCCGATCCGGCCGCCTGCGCCGTTCGATCCGGTCGCCACATGATCCAATCCGGGACATTTTCGCAAATCTTCACAATGTTTTGTCGGGCGCGCCAATTGAACTTGGCTAAAATGTGGTTAACGTTTTCGGGGTTGTCCGCCGGCAAAAGACCGGATGGGTCCGGACGAACAAATGGAGAGGGTACGACAAAGGCATTTCATCACGACATTACGGGGGTCAAAGATGAGAGCATTTGCCATACCGACCACGATCGCCGCCGCCATGCTCGCGACGGCGCTTCCGACGACTGCGGCCGAGGCCGCGACACTTATGGTCGACGTCACCGGGGTGAGGAGCTTCGACGGCTTCGGCGATTCCAGCAACAGCGTCTTCAGCTACAATATCGGCGCCGGCGCCACGATCACCGGCGTCACCTACAATATCAGGATCCGCACGGTCGGGCTCAGCTGGCTGTCCGAGGCGCAGATCTTCTTCACCGATAGCGCCGTCACCACCGGGGTCTTCCTGACGCCGGGCATCGGCGACGACTTCTCGGGCGCGGAGACCTATGGCGAGACCATCGATCTCGTCGCCGAAGGCCTGTCCTTCTCGGTCGGCGCCGACGGCATCCTCCGCCTCGAATTCGCCGAGGATTATGACGATTATCCCAACGCCGCCGACGCGATCTACACCACCGGCACACTGACCTTCACTTATACGCCCGCCAATGCCGTTCCGGAGCCTGCGACCTGGGCTATGCTGGTCGGCGGCTTCGGGCTTGTGGGCGCCGGGCTGCGGCGCCGGCGCGGGCGGGTCAACGTCACCTACGCCTGATCGTCGATCCGGCCAGAAGGGCCGCCGCCCCGATCCATGGGCGGCGGCCTTTTATGCGGCCCCGACGTAGAGCTTTCGCGAGGCGTCGATCTTCAGGAAGAGCAGCGCCGCGATCGCGCACAATGTCGCGAGCACCATGAAGCCCGGCGTCCAGCCGAAATAACGCACGATATAGGCGGTCAGCACCGAGGCGAGCGCGCCGCCGATATTGCCGAAGGTGTTCATCACCGACGATACCGAACCGGCAAAGCTGCCGCCCACATCCAGCGCCACCGCCCAGGATACGCCGACGGTCAGTTCGAGCCCGAACACCGCGAGCGCGAACCAGGCGACCGAGACGAGCGGCGCATGGCTGAGCACCGCAAACGGGATCGTCACCGCCGCCAGCGCGAAACCCGCGACCGCGACCAGCCGCCGCGCCATTTTCAGATTGCCCGTGCGCGCCACCATCCGGTCCGAAATCCAGCCGCCGGCGATATCCCCCGCCACGCCGGCCATCAGCGGCAGGCTGGCATAGATTCCCATTTCGGTCAGGCTGAACTGGCGTTCCTCGCTCAGATAGGTGGGGAACAGGGTCAGGAAGATGCCGATGCTGTAGGCGTAGCAGAAGTACATTGCCGACAGCACCCAGATCTGCGGATTATGGAGCAGCTGGCGCCAGGGCACGCTGACGCGGGTATGCGCCGTCTCGCCGCCCAGCGCCTCGGCGATCAACACCCGCTCGGCTTCGTTGACGCGCTGATGCTCGGCGGGCGTGTCGCGGTAATAGAAGAACCAGAAGGCCGCCCAGGCGAGACCGATCAGCGCGAAGAGCAGGAAGGGCGCACGCCAGCCATAATGGGCGATGAGGAAGACGACGAAAACCGGCGTGATCGCACCGCCCAGCCGCGCGCCGGCATGGGTTATGCCCTGCGCGAAACCGCGCTCGGCGGGAAGCATCCACCGCGACAGCGAGCGCGTGGCGATCGGGAAGGCCCCGGCCTCGCCGACCCCGAACAGGAAGCGGCAGACCATCATCGACGCCGCCGACCACATGCCGGCGGTGAGCGCGGTGAAGCTGGACCACCAGATGACGATCCAGGTCAGCGCCCGGCGCGGACCGAAGCGGTCGCCCAGCCAGCCGCCGGGTATCTGGAACAGCGCGTAGCCGATCTGGAACACGCTGAGTATCCACCCGGCCGTCACGAGCGAAAAACCGAACTCGGATCGCATGGATGGCATCGCAGTCGAAATCACAACGCGATCCATATAGGTTATCATATAGGCCGCGACGGTGAGCGCGAGCACATGATGCCTGATCCGCGTCGGGCGCCCCCCGGCCGCGCTCACTTGACCGTCGGCACCGGCCGCCCGGCGATATAGACGGCGTTGATCCTGCGGCTGTTGAGGATATTCGCGGTCGGATCGGCGTCGAGCACGATCAGGTCGGCCCAGCGGCCGCGCGTTATCGTCCCCAGATCGCGCGTACCCAGCAGCTCGGCCGCCTGCCCTGTCGCCGCATGGATCGCCTGCGCGGGCGTCAGCCCGACCTTGACCAGCTCGGCCAGCTCCCAATGCTCCGAATAGCCCGGCACGCGCCCCGGTGGCCCCGCGTCGGTGCCGAAGCCGATGACGACGCCCGCATCGTACATCTTGCGCGTATTGCTCTCGGCGGCGGCAAGAAAGGCCGGCAGGCGCGGATAGCTGGGCTGCGCCGCGATCGTCTTCTGCCGCTCGGGGCTCGCCAGCATCGCCAGCGCGGCCGGCGAGATGGATTGCTGGAAGAAGGGATCCTTCAGCTCGGGCGCGGGCTGGCCGAACGCCATCACTGCCGCCTCGCGGCTCAGCGTCGATGCGATCTGCACCGTGCCCATCGCCTTCATCGCGTCGATCAGCGCCTGGTCGACAGGCTGGTCGCGCACCGTATGGACGAAGCCGTCGACGCCCTGCGCGGTCAGACGCTTCGCATCGTCGAGGTAGAAGACGTGCGCATAAGCCTTCAATCCGTGGCGATGCGCGGCGTCGATGATCGCCTTGCTCATGTCCGCCGCCATCTCGGGCATGGTGTGGAGTTCGTCGTCCACCCACAGCTTGATGAAGTCGGCGCCCTTGGCCGCCTGCGCATCGACCTCGGCGGCGGCCTCGGTGGGCGTCGCGACGGGGTGATTGACCCCCGGCACGCCGCCATAGCCGCCTTTCAGCACCAGCCCCTGCCCGGCCGTATAGACGCGCGCCATGTTCGGCCGCCCCGCGCGCTGCTCGCGGCGGATGTCGAAGATCACGTCCTTGTCGGTGCCCATGATCTGCACCGTCGTCACGCCGTAGGAGGCGTAGGTGCGCAGATCCTTCTCCACATTGTCGTGGGTGTAATATTTCTGGTCCTGCGTCAGCTCGTGGAGATTGCCGAGGTGGATGTGGAGATCGATGATCCCGGGCATCACATATTTGCCCGAAAGATCGACGATCTGCGCGCCATCGGGCGCGCGCGCATCGCCTGCCGCGCCGACCCAGATGATCCGCCCGTCGGTGACGATCATCGCGCTTTGCGGCTTCGCCGGCGCGCCCGTCCCGTCGATCAGCGTGAAGTTGCGCATCAGCAGCGTTTCCGCCGCGGCCGGCGCCGCCAGCATCGTCGCCAGCGCACCGAACGTCGCCAGCCCCAGTGCGAGCCTGCTCATGCGCGCCCGTCTTTTCGCTCCGCCTTTCACCACGCTCACTCTCTCCCTGGCTTGGCCCGCCGGTCTTCGCGCCGGCATCGCCATTCATCCTGTTCCTCTATGCCGCGATCAGCCCTCGCTGCGCGAGGCTGCGCATCAGCGCCGAAATGCCGAAGCGCCACGGCGGCGCATCGTGGCAATGGACGACGCGGTTGACGAGCCGCCCGAGCCGGGGCGTCGACACCGTCACCCTGTCACCGATCCTGTGCGTGAAGCCCCGCCCCGCCTCGCCGCGATCCGCGACGGGCGCGAACATCGTGCCCAGGAACAGCGCGAAGCCGTCCGGAAACTGGTGATCGCGCCCGATCGCCTGCCCGACAAGGTCGAGCGGGTCGCGGCTGATCAGCCGCATGTTGGACGATCCGGTCAGGCGGAAACCATCCTCGCCTTCGATGTCCAGCGAGACTTCAGCCTCGCGCACGTCGTCGATCGTGAAATGATCGTCGAACAGGCGAACGAAGGGGCCGATCGCGCAGGATGCGTTATTGTCCTTCGCCTTGCCGAGCAGCAGCGCGCTGCGCCCCTCGATGTCGCGCAGATTGACATCGTTGCCCAGCGCGGCGCCCCGCGCCCGCCCCTGCGAGTCGACGATCAGCACAATCTCGGGCTCTGGGTTGTTCCATTCGGAATCGGCGCGGATGCCCACGGCCGCGCCCGATCCCACCGCAGACAGCACCGGCGCCTTGGTGAAGATCTCGGCATCCTTGCCGATCGCGACTTCCAGATATTGCGACCAGAGCCCGTCAGCGATCAGCACCGCCTTCAGCCGCATCGCCGCATCGGACCCCGGCCTGACGCTCGACAGGTCCGCGCCGATCCGCTCCTGGATCTGGGCGCGGATCGCATGTGCAGCCATGGCGTCACCGCGCGCGCGTTCCTCGATCACGCGTTCGAGCGCGGAGACCGCGAAGGTTACCCCCGATGCCTTGATGCATTGCAGGTCAAGCGGCGCGAGCAGGTCGCCCGGCGCCAGATCGGCAAGCCGGCCGAGCGGCTCACCCACGGGCCATGCCGCGCCGGGTTCGATCGCCTCGATCAGGTCCGACAGCGTCGGCGCGGCGCGCGAAAGGTCGAAGATCATGCCGTCGCGCACGGCGACGGGAACCGGCCCGCCCGGCGTCGATATCCGCCCGACGAGCAGCGCCCGTTCGCGATCAACGGGAAGCAGATCCTCCACCCGGCCTCTCTCCTGCCTGTGATTTATTGTATGCATATCTATTAAGATGCATACATGCAAGCGCTACACACGCCACACCCGTCATTGCGAGCGGAGCGAAGCAATCCAGGATGCCTGACATCCGCTGGATTGCTTCGCTCCGCTCGCAATGACGATATTTCCGGCGTTTAGCGCGTCGCGCTGGCGTAGATTTCGGACCGCTTGCTCGCGCGTTCGGCGGCTTCGTTCTTCTTCATGCTCTCGATACCATTGTCGAAATGGCTTTCGAGCAACTGCTTCACCAGCTTCTCGTCGCGCGCAGCGATAGCGTCGAAGATGCGGCCATGCTCGCGGAACGCCTCGGCCCAGCGATCATGATCGAGCGTGGTGACATGCCGCGCCCGCTCGGCGCGCGGCAGCAGCAACCGCCAGACGAGGATCAGCGAGGGGCTTTGCGACGCCTCGATGATATGCTCGTGGATCAGGCGATTGGCCTCGAGATAGCTCAGCCGGTCGCGCTTCTCGAAATACATGGCGAGATCGTCCTGAAGCTCGCCCAATATCTCGATCTGCTCGGCGGTCATGCGGCGGCAGGCGAGCTGCCCGGCCAGCCCCTCGAGCGCGCCCAGCACCGTGAACACGTCGGCCGCCTCGGATTTGTCGGGCACGCTCACCACGACGCTGCGGTTGGGCAGCAGGTCGATCAGCCCCTCGGCCGCCAGCGCGTGGAACGCCTCGCGGATCGGGGTGCGCGACATGCCCAGTTCCTCGCTGAGCGCGATCTCGCGCAGCCGCTCGCCGGGCGCGAGTTCGCCCGACAGGATGCGCTTGCGCAACAGCTTGACGGCTTCCAGCCGGCGCTGGCCCTTGCGCGGCTCCTCCGGCTTGCCGCCGTCATCACCGTCTGCCGTCTCGCTATCGCTCATCGCCGGGAAAATCCTGAACCGCCGTCATTCATGTATGCAATGCAGGAAAATTAGATCAGCCGTCCTACCATTTCAAGCAAAGGCCCTTTTATCGACTAAGCGCCGATGCGATCGATCCCGGCCGCGCGTCGAAGGTCAGCGTCGCGGCCTGATCCTGCTTCAGCGTCTTGCCGTCGAAACGATAGACCTCGATCGTCTTGCCCAGCCCGCATTGCAGCAGGACGGTGCGGCTGTCGTCGCTGAACATCGCGCCCTGGCACCAGGCGCCGCTCTGCGCCTCGGCGACCTTGGTCATCTTCGCGCCCGCCACGCGCCACACCTGCAGCAGCCCGTAGCTGTTATAGCCGGGCGCGGTGGGCGGCGATGCCGATCCGTTGGCGACCACGACCACGGCGTAGCGCCCGTCGGCCGAGAGCGCGACATGCTCGGGAATCACGCCGACATCGACGCTGGTCACAGCGCCGGTTTTCAGGTCGGTCGCCGCGACGGTTCCGATCCGCGCCGCGCCGGCGGCCGGCGGCGGCGCATCGGCGGGGCGCACGCGGCCGCCAAGATTGGTATTGTAGACGAAACGCCCGTCGCGGCCGACGACCGCGCCATAGGGCTGGATGCCCGGCGTCGCGAGGTCGCCCGCCAGCGTCACCGCGCTGCCCTTGACCGCAAGGCGCAGCAGCTTGCCCGCACCCTGCGCGACGACGACCGCGCTCTTGCCGTCGGGCGTGAAGGTCACGTCGGTCGGCCGGCTTTTCGCCGGCAGCTGCAGCCGGCCGGCCGGCGTCAGCGTCTTGCCCGCGATCGTGAAGATCGAAATGGCGTCGTCGCCCGTGCTGGCGACGAGCGCGAGCGTCCCCGCGCGATTGATCGCCACGCCACTCGCCCCCGGCCCGGCATGGACCGTCTGGACGATGCGCGGATTTTTGGGATCGGCGAGGTCGAGCACCGAGACGCTGTCGTCCAGCTCGATCTTGCCGTCGCCGGTCAGTCGCTGCGCCGCGCTCACCAAAGCGAAGCCGCCGCCGTGCGCGACGGCGACGGCTTCAGGAGGACCGATCATGCTTGCTGGGGCGGCAAGCGTCGCCACCACCTGGGGTGGGTAGTGACGCAGATCGATCACGGAAATGCTGTCCGGGGTCCGCTTCTCCGGCCCGTCCCCGGGGCGGAGCTGCTTGCCGTCGTTCGCCGAGACGACGATCTGGGCTGAAGCCGGCGCGATGACGGCGGCGGCGAGGCATGCGGCTATCCCGGCCTTGATGCTCATGCTTGTCCTTTCAGGAAAAATCGGGCGGCGGAGCTTCCCGTCCGCCGCCCGTCAGTCTCACCAGAACTTGGCGCGGAAGCCGACCGAGACGACCCGGCCGATGATGTTGGAGGTGAAGCCGTTGAAGCCCCACGCGCCCACGCCGACGCCCGTCGTGTTGCCGTTGTAGAAGGGCGGGTTGCGGTTGAAGATGTTCTTCACGTCGACATAGACCTGGCTGCCGTTCAGGAAGCTGCCGTTGAAGTTGTAGGCGGCATGCATGTCGAAGTTCAGGTCGCTGCGCACCCGGTCGCCGCCGCCGATCGGATTGCCCTTGGCGTCGGTGATGATCGGCGCCTTGGACGTATTGATCCAGTTGCGATAGGCGCCGGTATAGTTGGCGAAGAAGTCGATCGCGAAGTCCTGATATTCCCAGCTCAGCTGGCCGCGTCCCTTCTTCTGGATCGACGGGAACTGCGAGTTGTAGCCCGACGTGTTGAGCACGCTGAACGGCGCGTCGCCGAAGTCCTGGTCGAACTTGGTGAAGTAAGTCAGCGATGCGCCGATCGTGAAGGCGCCGAGGCCCTTGGTCTCCAGCCGGTACTGCGCCTGGGCGTCGATGCCCTGCACGTGCAGATTGAGCACGTTGCCGGTGTCGCGGTTGATCAGGAAGTAGACCGTCGCCGGGATCGTGCCGCCCACCGTCGCGCCGTTGGCGACGTTGGTGAAGTCATAGACCTGCTGCGCGGTGCAGCCCTGCGGGCAGATTGTCAGGCGATTGTGGAGCGCGGCCGAGTTGATGATCAGCGGCTGCGAAGGCGATGCCACGCCGCCGATGAAGGTGTTGCTCCAATAGGTCACATTGGCCGTGAAGCCCCGCAGCCAGGTCGGGTTGAGGTCGACGCCGACCGACCAGCTGCTGCCCTTCTGCGGCTTGACCCCGCCGAAGCCCGCGCCCAGCGAACGGTCGAGCCCCGGGTTGGTCGAACCGCCGATCAGGCAGCTCGGCCCGGTCTCGGTCTGGCAGCCCGGCACGCCGCGCACTTCGGGATAGAGCGCGAAGGGCACCGAGATGGCGACCGACGTGCTGGTGCCCGTCGCGCTGCGGATATAGCCGCGCGTCGGGTCGCCGATCTGGTTGAGCGGCGGCGCCACGAACGACTTGGCATAGTTGCCGCGCAGCTTGATCCAGTCGTTGACCTTCCAGTTCGCCGCGAACTTGGGGTTCGAGGTCGATCCGAAATCGCTATAATGGTCGTAGCGACCGGAGATGCTGACGTCGAAGGCCTGGACCAGCGGCACGTTCATCTCTTCGGAGATGACGGGCACGTAGAATTCCAGATAGCCCGAATAGACGTTCCGCTTCAGGCGGGTCGAGATGTACTGCGACCCCACCGTCGTCGTCCCGAAATTGGCGGGGTTCGACGTTTTGATGTTCTGCTGCAGCCACATATATTCGCCGCCGGCCGCCATGCGGACCTTGCCGGCGGGCAGGTCGAACAGCTCGCCCTGAACCTCGAGCTTGGTCTGGTTGAAGTTGTTCTCATGCTCGTTGAGCGTGTAGTTGCTGTAGAGCTGCTTATAGACGGTCGCCGAAGTCTTGCTCGATCCCACCGGGTTCCACACGTCGAGCGCGTTGGAGGTGGTCAGCGGCAGGTTGAGCACGACGATATTCTGCCCCGCGACCGAGCTGGCGGTGGTGCTGCCGCCCGACTGGGTGGTGCCGTTGATCGCCAGCACGGCGCAGGCCGAGCAGAAGACGCCCTCGCCAAGGCCGCGGCTGCGCGACCGGCCGAGCGCGTCGCTCAGCGTCACCGTCCAGCTGTCGCTCAGCTTATATTCCAGCTTGCCGGTCAGGTAGATGGTGTCGTTCTCGTAGGTCTGCTCGCCATAATCGCCGTCGGGGGTCAGCGCGAGCCAGCTCACCGTCTGCTGCGTCGCGCCGGGCTCGCCCGCAGGCGCCTGGTAGAAGGGATTGATCTGGCCGCCCTTGCCCGATCCGGGGCCGAAGGCCGCGATGTTGGTCACCGTGCCCGGCGTGCCCTTCGCCCAAGTCTGGAGATGGTTGTAATTCATCTTGCCGCTGAAGGTGATCCGGTCGCCGAAGTCCTGATTGAGCGCGACGAGCAGATTCTCGCGCTGCACGCCCGGGATCGCGGTGCCGTAGATCGACGTGTTGCACGGCGCGTTGGCGGTCGTGCCCGGCGTCGTGGTCGTCGCGCTCGGCGACAGATAATAGGCGCTGCCCGATGCCGTGGTGCGGATGGTCGCGGGCGAGCAAGTGTACTGATTGGTGTTGGTGCCGCCATAGTTGGTATAGTTGCCGCGGCTGATATAGTCGCGCTTGTCGTTGGCGAGCGAGCTCTGGCGCGTGAACTGGCTGGCGACATAGACGTTGCCGGTCTCCCACTTCGTGCCCCAGATGCCGTTGAGGTCGTAGCTCGAATAGCGATCGCCCCAGCCGGCGCGGCCGTTGATCTCGAGCCCCTCGTAGGATTTGCGGGTGATGAAGTTGACCACGCCCGCCACCGCGTCCGAACCGTAGATCGAGGACGCGCCGTCGGCGAGCACCTCGACGCGCTGCAGCGCCGATGTCGGGATGATGTTGGGATCGGTCTGGCCGAACTGCAGGCCGCCGCCCGGCATGCGCATGCCGTCGATGATCGCCAGCGTGGTGTTGCTGCCCGATCCGGCAAGGCTGTGAATCTGCGGCGAATAATAGGAATAGGCGTTCTGGCCCTGCGGCGTCGCGCCTGCGGTGGTGATCGCGGGGACGGTGTTGACCAGTTCCGACACGCTGGTCGGCGCGACCTTGAGAATCGCTTCCTGGCCGACCGAGACGAGGTTGGAGCCGACCGGGGCGACGCCGCGGATGCTCGATCCGGTCACGACGATGTCGGCGTTGCTGTCGGGCGTGTCCTGGCCGCTGCCGACCGACGGCGTCACGGCGTCTTGCGTCGCATCCTGCGCAAAGGCGGCGCTCGCCGCGGTCAGCAGGGCAAGCGCGGCGATCGTGGAGCCGCCGAGCCGCAACGCACCTTGGAATGTCTTCATGATATCCTTCCCCTGACAATGCCGGTGCGTCGATGCGCACCTGGTCACCCCGCACAGGCCGCCAGGCCCGCACGGATCGTTGGTCCATATTTCGAGGAAAGGATCGCAGCGGAGTCGCTCAGGCTGCGGAGGGTTTACCCCCTCCAGTCCCACCACCTTGCGCTCTTCCCGGCATTGCCGGCCCGCAATACGATTTGTCTCTCCCCTCCCTTGGCCGGGCGGTCTCCGCCGCCCTCACCACCTTCCGGTCCTGCCGGAATGGATAGCGCCATAGCGCTGTTTGAGCATATCCCGATAATGAATACAAGATTATTTTATTGAATACAAAATCAGGAAGTTGCATTTTTTACTGTCCCGCCAGCCCGATAGGGGCCGGCGGGACGCTACGTCATCAGAAGGGATCGGTGCGCTTGGTATAGGCGCGGCCCTTGTCCGCGGCGGGCGTATCGCCGCCGGTGCAGATCATCGTGCCGTCCTTGATCTGCTCGATCACCGTGTCCTCGTTGCAGGCGTTGAGGAACTTGATCCCCGCCGCCTTGGTCGCCGCCAGCACGCGCGCGCGCACCGCGACCATCGCCGGATTGGCGACGTCCGGCCCGCCGCGCGTCCCGTCCTTGGGCACGCCGACCAGATAGAAGCCATTGTCGCCCGGCCCCCATTCGGCAAAGGCGACGCCCGGCACGCGCACGGTGGATTCGACGTTCACGTCGGCGCGCGGATTCTCGATCTTCACGCCGAAGATCAGTTCGCCGTCGGGATTGAGCGGCCACGGCTCGGCGATGTGGAGATAATCGAGCGGGGATACGCCCCAGATGGTCGAGGCATAGCTCTGGCTGCCATTGCCGCGCGTACCCTGGTTCAGCCCCTGCACCGTCGGCGCGAAGGGATAGCGCGAGGCCTCGATCATGCTGCGCACCGCTTCGGGCGATTCGGCGTTGCACAGCAGGATGCCGTGTACGCCAGCCGCCAGCGCCTGCTGGATCATCCAGTGATTGGCGCGCACCGCATCGGTGGTGCCGGCGATCGGCAGCGTCACGATGACCGGCGGCGTGCGATGCCCGGTGCGCGTCGGGCCGGCATCGACCAGCCCGCGCATGAATTCGCGCAGCTCTTTGAAGTCGAGCGGACCATGCTCCATTTCGTAGAGGATGTAGTCAGCCTTGGTCGCCGCCTGCTTCTTCCCCTCGTCATAGCCGCCGCCGGAGATCTGCGTGTAATAGACCGGCTGGCCCTTCAGCCACATGTCGATCACGCGGTTGATATGTTTGCCCGTGCGCGTCGGCTTGGTCGGCATCGTCGACGGGTTGGCGGTCGCGGCCATTGCCGGCGATCCCGGCGGGGCGACCTGTTGTGCGAAGGCGGGCGCCGCCGCCAGCCCGCAGGCCAGCGCCAAGCCCGTCGAAAGACCCAGATAAGGCTTCATTCCATTCCTCTCCCTCATGCGTTCGTCTGTGCGAACCTGATCATTTCCCGGTCGCCGCCCGACTCCGCCGGCTCATCCGCGATCTCAATTATTGCATACATGATTCCATCTTGCACACTAAATTGCAACTTCCGAATGATGTTGCCGATGTGCCACTTTGTATTGACGATCTCAATCTTGTATGCAATTTCGACCCCAGTCGCGCACGACGACAGATAGGGGAGAGGATTCGGAGATGATGAGGAAGCTGCTTCTGGCTGCCGCGTTCGGCGCCACTGCGCTGGGCATGGCGGTGCCCGCCCACGCGCAGATCCAGGCGACGAAGGAAGAGATACTCTTCTACACGTCCGAGTGGACGGGAGAGCGCTTCCCCGACGGCCGCCCCAGGGTTCCCGACAATATCGTGAAGCGCCTGCTCGACGTGAACACCGAGGAAGCCTGGGGCATCCTCCGCGCCGCCGGCTACAACAACCAGTTCGACGGCGGCTTCCAGATGGTCCATAACGACCGCCCCTTCGTCGGCCGCGCGCTCACCGTGCAGTACATGCCGATGCGCCCCGACGTAAACAAGGCGATCAGCGCGCAGGGCGCCAGGGAAAAGCGCATCGGCGGCCACAATAGCTGGCCGATCGACATGCTTCAGGTCGGCGACGTCTATGTCGGCGACGGCTATGGCAAGATCATCGACGGCACGCTGATCGGCGACAATCTCGGCAACTCGATCTACGCCAAGTCGAAGACCGGCGTGGTGTTCGATGCGGGCGCGCGCGACGTCGCCGGGCTCGAGGCGATCGACGGTTTCAACGCCTTCGTGCGCGGCTTCGATCCCTCGGCGATCCGCGAGATGGAGATGATGAAGATCAACGGCCCGATCCGCATCGGCCGCGCCACCGTGCTGCCGGGCGATCTCATCCTCGCCAGGCGCGAGGGCGTGGTCTTCATCCCCGCGATCATGGCCGAGAAGGTGGTGAAGGGCGCCGAATATATCGCGCTGCGCGATGCCTTCGGCCACCAGATGCTGCGCGAAGGCAAGTTCACCCCCGGTGAGATCGACGGCCGCTGGTCGCCCGCGGTCAACACCGCCTTCCTCCAGTGGGTCGACGCCCACCCCGATCAGATGAAGATGACCCGCGCCGAACTCGAACAGATGATGAAGGCGCGCGATCAATAAGCCCTCCTCACTCCCCTCCCGCTTGGGCGGGAGGGGATCTTTTTCCCGCCCTAGTCCGAAACCCGCGTCCACACCTGCGCCTTGCAGCCGACGCGCCCGACCAGGCACCCCTTGCCTTCCGCATGCGTCGCATCGATCGTGCGGATCGTGCCCGAGAAGGTCTTGCCGATATCGGGCACGAAGACCTTGCCGCGCCACTGGCCGGCGCCCGCGCGGGTGAAATCGCGGAACAGCCTCTCGCCCTCCAGCCTCTCGGTGCCGCCGCGCGCTGCGTCGGCCTTGGCCTTGTCATTGGCCCAGACGACGACGCCGCACATGCGCGCGCCGCACGGCTCGGCGCGGACATGGACGCTGTTCTGCGGGTTGCGCCACACGCCGAACGAATGCTCCGCCCGCTCGGCGGCCTGCGCGCCGCCGGCCGCGACGAGCAGCGCGACGGCACCGAACGCCGGCTTCACAATCACGCCCGCACGAAGCGGCGCAGCGCAAGCGCAAGCAGGATCAGGAATACGCCGCGCAGCAGGAAGCTGAGCCCGACCAGCACCGCCAGGAAGGCAAGCCCCGTCACCGGCCCCGCCATCAGCAGCCACAGCCCGATCAGCACGTCGACCACGCCGAGGAACAACCGCCAGCCGCGATCGGTGCGAACGCGGATCGCGCTGACGATCTCGATCGCGCCCGAGACGAGCAGCCAAGCGCCGATCGACCACACCAGCCACAGCGCGCCGACGACGGGCAGGAACAGCGTCGCCAGCCCCGCCGCCAGCGCCAGCAGCCCCAGCAGCAGCTCGATCCACCGCGCCCGCCCTTTGAGCGACGAGAAGCTCGTCGCGATCGCGAACACGCCGTAAGCGATCAGCACGAAGGCGATCAGCACCCCCGTCGCGAAACCCGTCGCGATCGGATTGGCGAGCGCGAGCGCGCCGATCAGCAGCACCGCAATGCCATACGCCAATATCCAGCCCCATCCGCCCCCGGATGCGCTGTGGTTCTGTGCGAAATCCTGTCCCTCGGTCTGCATCGGCGCCTCCTGTCCCGTCAGGCGGCGGGCGGATCCCCGTCGCCATCGCCTGCCACCATAACATGCCCTCTCTTCAATCGCATATCGGTGACGATGTTCCAGATCGCGATGAACAGCGCGGCGATCACCGGGCCGATGACGATGCCGTTGAAGCCGAACAGTTCGAGCCCGCCCAGCGTCGAGATCAGCACGACATAGTCGGGGATGCGCGTGTCGCGGCCGACGAGGATCGGGCGCAACACATTGTCGACCATGCCGATGACGAACAGCCCGCAGAAGACGAGCACCGCCCCTTGCCACAGCGCCCCGGTCGCCAGCAGATAGATGGCGACGGGCACCCAGACGATCCCGGTGCCGACGGCGGGCAGCAGCGAGAAGGCGCCCATCAGCACGCCCCACAGCATCGCCCCGCGAATCCCGATCAGCCAGAAGACGGTGCCGCCGATGATTCCCTGCGCGATCGCGACGACGATGCTGCCCTTGATCGTCGCGCGGATCATCAGCGCGAACTGGCGAAACAGCGCCTCGCGCACCGGGGCGCGCAGCGGCGTCGCCTCGATCACGCGCCCGGCCAGCCGTTCGCCGTCGCGGATCAGGAAGAAGGTGAGGTACAGCATCACGCCGAGCTGGGCGAGGAAGCCGAACGCTCCCTGCCCGATCTGCAGCGCCTGCCCGGCCAGCGTCCTGAAGCTCGCGGCGATCCCCGTCTCGATCCGGCTCGCCACCGCATTGAAATCGGTCAGCCCCAGCCGCCCGAGCATCCCCACCGCCCATTCGGGAAGCGCGGCACGGAAGCGCTCGAACAGCGCGGCGAAATCGATCTGCCCCGCCTGCATATGGGCATAGAAATCGCCCGCCTCGCCGATCAGCGCCGAACCCAGCAGGATCGTCGGCACGATCACCATCGCGACGATCAGCAGCAGCGTGATGAGCGCCGCGCCGGTCGGCTTCCCCGGCATCCGCGCGAGCAGCCGGCGGTTGACGGGGGCGAACAGCAAGGCGGCGATCACCGCCCACAGGATAGCCGCGAAGAAAGGGGCGACCAGCAGCGCGAAGCCGATGGTGAGCAGCGACAGCAGGCCAAGGAGGAACCCGTCCTCGATCCGCAGCCTCGATGCCCCGTCGTCGCTCACGCGCCGATCCTTCGCAGAAAAGCGTCGGCGACGCCACGGGATTGAATCATTTCCTGCCGTCCCACCTGCCCCGCCTTGTCATTCGATCCGCGATCGGCCAATCTGTGTTAGCGTTACCGTAAAGGCGGGACGATTTGATTTTCGGACAGAGCCGCGTTTCATTCGCGAATTCTACGCTATTCGACGAGCTTAAATCAAAATCGCGATAACCATCTACCAATCGATGGTATCGCTAACAGGAGAGGATAAATGCGAGGACTCATCGCCACCCGGCTGCTCGCCGCCGCTTGCTCCACATTTGCGATCGCCAGCGCGCAGGCGCAGCCGTTGCAGGTCAGCGCCGATCAGACGCTCGAGGCCCCCGGGCTGAGCGTGATCGTCGAGCAGAATCATTTCAGCCCGATCTTCTTCGACGAGAAGAATGCCGGCATCCAGATGATCCTGCATGGCGAGCGCATCGCCACCGATGGCGAGGTGCGGCTGAACCCGACACCCGAGCAATGGGATCCCGTCCCCACCTTCGGCGATCGCACGCTAGGCGATACGCCCGGCCAGATCGTCGTGCGCTCCAGCTATCCCGCCGCCAATCTGAAATATCGCGTGAAGGTCACGGCGGAGGATGGCGGCTTCCGGATCGCGGTCGATCTCGATGCGCCGCTCCCGCCCGAACTTGTCGGCAAGGCCGGGTTCAACCTCGATTTCCTGCCTACCGCCTATTTCGGCAAGACCTATCTGATGGGCGATCGCCCCGGCCTCTTCCCCCGCAATCCCAACGGGCCGATGGCCACCGACGGATCGGGCGATCCGCAGCCGATGGCGTCGGGGGCGAACAGCATCACCCTGTCGCCGGAAGATCCCGCCACGCGCGTCACCATCTCGGCCAACGCGCCGCTCGCTCTCTATGACGCGCGCAACCGCGCGCAGAATGGCTGGTTCGTCGTGCGCTCGCTGATCGCGGCGGGCGCGAAGGACGACGCCGTCGTCTGGCATGTCCGGCCGAACCTGATCCCGGGCTGGACGCGGCCGCCGGTCGTCTCGTTCAACCAGGCCGGCTACACGCCCGATCGCAGCAAGGTGGCGCTGATCGAGCTCGATCCCGCCTTCGACGCGCCGGGCGAAGCGACGCTGGTCAGGCTTACCGCCGACGGGGAGAAGCCGGTGTTCCGCGCGCCGCTTCAGCAGCGCGGCAAATGGCTGCGCTACAAATATGCCGCCTTCGATTTCTCGGGCGTGCGCGATCCGGGCATCTACGCCATTTCCTATGCGGGGCAGACGACCAACCCCTTCCCCATCGCGGCCGACGCCTATGCGCGGATCTGGCAACCGTCGCTCGACACCTATCTCGCCGTGCAGATGGATCATATGACGGTGCGCGAGCAGTATCGCGTGTGGCAGCGCGCCTCGCACCTCGACGATGCGCGCCAGGCACCGCCCAACCATGTCCATTTCGACGGCTATCGCATGGGGCCGAACCTCGATTCGCCGTTCAAGCCGGGCGAGCATATCCCCGGGCTGGCGGTCGGCGGTTTCCAGGATGCGGGCGATTACGACATCCAGACCCCGCAAAATGCGATGGTGGTCCGCGACCTCGTCTGGGCGCGCGAACTGTTCGGGCTCGACTGGGACGAGACCAGCGTCGACGAAGCGGCGCGCGAAGTGGAGATCCGCAAGCCCGACGGCAAGCCCGATGCGCTCCAGCAGATCCGCCACGGCACGCTGCAACTGCTGGCCCAATATAAGGTCTTCGGCCATGCGATCGTCGGCATCGTCGATCCCCAGCTTCGCCAATATGCGCATCTGGGCGACGCCGGATCGCAGACCGACGGCAAGATCTACGATCCGGCTCTCGGCCCCAACGAAGTCAGGGGCGACCGCTCGGGCGTGCCCGACGATCGCTGGGCCTTCACGACCGATTATCCGTCGAACGACCTGATGGTGGCCGGCGGCCTCGCCGCTGCGAGCCGCGCGCTCAAGGATCTGGACCCCGCCATGTCGGCCGAGGCGCTGGCCGCCGCCAGGGCGCTGTGGACGGCGCAGCAGGGCAAGACCGCCAATGGCAGCGACGGCCGCGACGACAGCGGCAACATGGCGCGCTTCCTCGATCTCGCGAAGGTCGCCGCCACGGTCGAGCTGATGATCACGACGAAGGGGGATCCCCTCTATACCGCGCGGCTCCGTGCGCTGATGCCGGCGATCGAGGCGAATTTCGATCGGGTGAGCGGCGTGGCCGTCCGCGCCATCCCTTATATGGACGCAGCCTACAAGGCGCGGATCAGGCAACTGGCCGAGGCCGCCAGGCGACGCGCCGATGCCGATCTCGCCGGCAATCCGTTCGGCGTGCCGGTCAGCATGGGCTCATGGGCAGGATCGGGCGAAGTCGCAACGTTCGGCACCAACATGTATCTGCTCCATCAGGCGTTTCCCGACGTGGTCGGGAAGGACTATACGCTGCACGCGCTCGATTACATGCTGGGGCGGCATCCCGCGAACAATCTGTCGCTGGTCTCGACGGTCGGCACGCGCTCCAAGCTGATCGGCTATGGCCACAACCGCGCCGATTACAGCTTCATCGCCGGCGGGATGGTGCCGGGCGTGATCGTGATCAAGCCCGACTTCCCCGAACTCAAGACCGACTGGCCGTTCCTGTGGTTCGAGAATGAATATACGGTCAGCACCACCACATCCTACATCCTGGCCGCCAAGGCCGCGATCGCGGTGACCGAGGAACGGCCCTAGGCGCGTTCGACAAGGGCGCCGGCTCGCTTCCCCTCGGGGGCGGGCCGGTTCCCTCACCCCACCGGCGTCAGCAGCGGCCTTCCGTTCGCATACGCCAACACATTGTCGATCACCAGTTGCGCCATCGCGCGGCGCGTCTCGATCGTCGCGCTGCCCAGATGCGGCTGGAGCACGACAGTCTCCATTGCGAGGAGCGCATCGGGCACGCGCGGTTCGTCGGCGAAGACGTCGAGCCCCGCACCGCCCAGCCGTCCGTCGGCGAGCGCCGCGACCAGTGCATCCTGATCGACCACCGATCCGCGCGCGACGTTTATCAGAACGCCCTCCGGCCCCAGCGCCTCGATCGCCGCACGGCCGATCAGCCCGCGCGTCGCCGCCGATCCGGGGACGCACAGCACCAGCACGTCCACCTCGTGCGCCAGCATCTCGACGTCGCTCACATAGCGATAGGGCACGTCGTCACGCTTGTGACGCGCGAAATAGGCGATATCGCGCACCATCGGCGCGGCGCGCGCGGCGATCGCAAGGCCGATCCGCCCCAGCCCGACGATGCCCAGCGTCCGTCCGCTGAGCCGCGTCGTCAACGGGAAGGGCTTGCCCGCCGCCCAGTCGCCGCGCCGCACGAAGGCGTCGGCCGCCGCGATCCGGCGGTGCGCGGCGATCATCAGCCCGATGGCGAGGTCGGCGACGTCGTCGGTCAGCACGTCGGGCGTATTGGTGACGGCAATGTCCCGCGCCCGCGCCGCTGCCAGATCGACGCCGTCATAGCCGACGCCGTTGACCGCGATCAGTTCGAGCGCGGGCAAGGCTGCGATCAACCCGGCGCTTGCCCCGCGCCCGCCTGAAGTGACGAGGACCCTGCGGTCGCGCGCCGGCTCGGGCACGCTAAGCCCGTCGGTCTCGATAATGTCGAAAGCCGCGTCATACATGGCGCGGACCATCGGCGGCGGACGGTCGAAAAGGATGATCGCGGGTCGCATTGCGCTGTCTTGCATACATCAATCCAATACTGCATACGAATAAACGATAAAAGGCGATATAAGCCTGATAACCCAGCAGGGAGGAAGCCGTTGGCATCGGCAATCGAAAGCGTGCGTCCACGCGGCAAGGTCCGCTGGCTGATGATCGGGCTGCTCTTTCTGGTCGCGGCGGTCTCCTATCTCGATCGCACCAACATCTCGATCGCGGCGCCGCTGCTCAAGCTCGATCTCGGCATCAGCGACGTCCAGATGGGGACGGTCTTCACCGCCTTCGTCCTCGGCTACGCCCTCACCCAGCCGATCGCGGGGCGGCTGGCGGATCGCTTCGGCGCCTATCGCGTGATCGCGCTCGGCATCGTGTGGTGGAGCGTCATCACCGTCGCCACCGCCTGCATCTCGACCCACATCGCCGGCGCATTCGCCCTGCTCATCTTCATCCGCCTGCTGCTCGGCATCGGCGAGTCCGTGATCTTCCCCGCAAGCAACCGGCTGGTCGCCAACTGGGTGCCGGCGGGCGAACGCGGCCTTGCCAACGGCCTGATCTTCGCCGGCGTCGGTTTCGGCGCGGGTGTCGCGCCGCCGATGGTGGCTTTCATCATGGCCGCGCACGGCTGGCGCGCCGCCTTCTTCGCCAGCGCCGCCGTTGGCGTCGTCGCGCTCGCCGTCTGGATGCTCCTCGCGCGCGAGAAGCCTGAACAGCATCCGCTCGTCAGCCCTGAGGAAAGCGCCTTCATCGCCGCCAATCGCGGCGGCGCGGACCAGACGACGCACGAAGCGCAGCCGATGCTCGGCTGGGGGCAAATCTTCGCCAGCCGCCAGCTCCGCCTGCTGACGCTCAGCTATTTCTGCTTCGGCTATGTCGCCTATATCTTCTTCACCTGGTTCTTCACTTATCTGTCGAGCGTGCGCGGCCTCGATCTCAAATCGAGCGGCATCTACGGCATGCTGCCCTTCATCGCGATGGCGCTGGCCTCGTCGCTCGGCGGCTGGGCATCGGACGGCCTCACCAGGCGCTTCGGCAAGCGTATCGGCCGCTGCATGCCCGCCGCGATCGGCATGGGGCTCGCCGGGCTGTTCGTGGCGATCGCGACGCAGGTGGCCGACGCGCGCCTCGCGGCGGTCGTCCTCGCGCTCGGCTCGGGATCGCTCTATCTGTCGCAAAGCGCCTTCTGGACGCTCAGCGCCGATCTCGGCAAAAGCTCGGCCGGCTCGGTTTCGGGCGTCATGAACATGGGCAACCAGATCGGCGGCGCGACGGTCGCGCAGGTGACGCCGATCATCGCCGCCGCGCTCGGCTGGACGGGATCGTTCATGGCTGCCGCGATCCTCGCCGTGGTCGGCGCGATCACCTGGCTGCTGATCGATCCCGAAGCAAGCCTATAGCGCCACGCTTCGCCGGAAGCAGGCGGCGCTGTGATCGTTGACGATCCCCACCGCCTGCATCCACGCATAGACGATCGTCGGCCCGACGAACTTGAAGCCGCGCTGCTTGAGCGCCTTCGATACCTGCTCCGACAGCGGCGTGCTCGCCGGCACATGCACGCCGTCGCCGACCAGTGTGCGCCCGTCGGTGAATGACCAGCAGAAGTCAGCAAAATCCTCGCCGCTATCGCGCATGGCGAGATACGACTTCGCCCCGCCGATCGTCGCCTCGATCTTGGCGCGCGAACGGATGATGCCGGCATCGCCCAGCAGCCGTTCGATATCGGCCTCATCGAAGCGCGCAACCTTCTCGGGATCGAAACCGGCAAAGCCTGCACGGAACGCATCGCGCTTGCGCAGCACAGTGATCCACGCCAGCCCCGCCTGGAAGCCGTCGAGCATCAGCTTTTCCCACAGCGCGCAGCCATCGCGCTCGGGCACGCCCCATTCGCTGTCATGATAGGCGCGCATCAAAGGATCGCCCTCTGCCCAGCCGCACCGATGTTCCGCCATCACATCCACCTTTCACTCAGACCAGCGGTGCGCCTGTCCGCACCAGCGCCGCGATCAGCGCCCGCATGCGTTCCTCCGTCCCCGTGCTGAGGCGGATGAAGATGCGCCGGCGGTCCGCAGGATCGGCGTGGCGTTCGAGCAGTCCTTGCTCGGTCATGGCGGAAATCCAACGCAACGCCGTCGTCGCCGGCACCGACGCGGCGATACACAGGCTGGAAACGGCGACGTCATGCCCTTCCATCTGCGCCGCCATCAGGTCGAGCAGCATATCCCAGGCGGGATCGGCGAACAGATCGGGCGCGAAATACTGGTCGCGCAGCCGGCGCGCGCGGATGATCCCGCGCACCGTGGCGGCGGTGACGGCGCGCGGCGCTTCGACGGGTTGCGCGCGGTAGCCGCTCGACGGCTCGCCGGCCATGTCGGAGCGCGGCGGCATGGCGGCCAGCGCCTGCGCAATGCGCGCGACTTCGTCGCCGAGATCGCGCAGCCGGCGAACGGGATCGTCATCATCCTGTCGCGCCCGCTGCACGCGGCCGCCGCGCGCTCGGCCGATCACGCGCACCAGCGCTTCCAGGTCGGACGCGGCGACGACTTCGACGCCGCACCGCCCGATCGCGTCGGCCCAGCAATCGAGATCCACCTCGGGCAGCGCGACGAGCAGCGCAAAGTCGCCCAGCGCCGCACGGTCGAGCAACATGTCGGCAACATCGAGGCGGGGCGGCGGCGCGCTCCATACCAGCATGTCGGCCGATCCGGCCGCCGCCAGCGGATCGCTGTCCTCCGGCGCGATCCATTCGGTCGCGACGTCGAGCGCAATGAGTGCCCCTTCCAGCATATGTCGCGACGCCATATCCGCCACGCACAGCGCGATGCGCGGCCGCGCCGCGAAGGGCGTGAAGCCCGGCCCGGGCAGTTCGTCGCGTTCGGCGCTGCGCATTTCATCCGCTCCGGATTTAACATTCCCGCCGAACTGCGGCGGCGCTTAAGCTACTCCGAAACGGAGAGTTGCAGCAATCGATCAGGGGGGCGACGCAAGCCCCCGGCGACAAAGCCGGGCTCAATCTCTCCGAAACGGATCAGCTTGCGCCCGCGCCGACGGAAATCCGCGGCATGCGGGACCAATTCAATCCAAAATGGGTGGAATTTGCGCAGGTCGAGCGGCGGACACACCCGCGCAGCCGCTATTCCATCGCCTTGACGATATCCTCGACCATCTTCTTTGCGTCGGCGAGCAGCATCATCGTGTTGTCGCGGTAGAAGAGTTCGTTATCGACACCCGAATAGCCGACGCCGCCCATCGAGCGCTTCACGAACAGCACCGTCTTGGCCTTCTCCACATCGAGCACGGGCATGCCGTAGATTGGCGAGGTCTTGTCGGTCTTGGCGGCCGGGTTGGTGACGTCGTTCGCACCGATCACGAAAGCCACGTCGGTGCGCGCGAACTCGGAATTGATATCCTCCAGCTCGAACACCTCGTCATAAGGCACGTTCGCCTCGGCGAGCAGCACGTTCATATGGCCGGGCATGCGCCCTGCGACCGGATGGATCGCATATTTCACGGTCACGCCATGTGCCTTCAGCTTGTCGGCCATCTCGCGCAGCGCGTGCTGCGCCTGCGCCACCGCCATGCCGTAACCGGGCACGATGATGACCTGTTCGGCCTGGCTCATCAGGAAAGCCGCATCCTCGGCCGATCCGCGCTTCCACGGCCGGTCGATATGCGCGGCGGCACCGGCGCCGCCCCCGCTGCCGTCGGCGCCGAAGCCGCCCGCGATCACGCTGATGAAGCTGCGGTTCATCGCCTTGCACATGATGTAGCTGAGGATCGCGCCCGAAGACCCGACCAGCGCACCGGTGATGATCATCGCCGTGTTGTGGAGCGTGAAACCCATCGCCGCCGCCGCCCAGCCCGAATAGCTGTTGAGCATCGAGACGACGACCGGCATGTCCGCGCCGCCGATCGGGATGATCAGCAGGAAACCGATGACGAAGGACAGGCCGACGACGATCCAGAAGTCGATCGGCGACTGCGAATCGAAGAAGCCATATGTGAAGAAGACGATCGCGAGCAGCGCCGCGAGATTGATGTAATGGCGCGCGGGCAGCAGGATCGGCGCGCCCGACATGTTGCCGTTGAGCTTCAGGAAGGCGATCACCGATCCGGAGAAGGTGATCGCGCCGATCGCTGCGCCGAGGATCATCTCGATCCGGCTGACATGCAGGATCTGCCCTGCCGCATCGACGATGCCGAACGCCTCGGGATTGAGGAACGCGGCCATCGCGACCAGCACCGCCGCGAAACCGACGAGCGAGTGGAAGGCCGCGACAAGCTGCGGCATCGCGGTCATCGCGATCTTGCGCGCGGTGACGAAGCCGATCGCGCCGCCGATCGCGATGGCGCCGACGATCTCGGGCAGGCTCGCTATCTGATGCGTGACGAGCGTGGTGCCCACCGCCAGCAGCATGCCGAACATGCCGTAGCGATTGCCCTGTCGGCTCGACGCCGGGCTCGACAGCCCGCGCAGCGCGAGGATGAAGCAGACGCCCGCGACCAGATAGGCAAGCGCCACCCAGGGATTGACCGGTGCCCCCTCGTGCATCCCCTAGCGCTCCTTCTTCTTGTACATGGCGAGCATGCGCTCGGTAACCGCGAAGCCGCCGAAGATGTTGACGCTGGCGAGCACCACCGCGCCCAGCCCCAGCCATTTGGCGATCGGCGATCCCGCCGCCGCAGCCGCCGTCAACGCGCCGACGATAATCACCGAGGAAATGGCGTTGGTCACCGCCATCAGCGGCGTGTGCAGCGCCGGCGTGACCGACCAGACGACATAATAGCCGACGAAACAGGCCAGCACGAAGATCGAGAGGATCGAGATGAAATCCATGTTCGGCTGCTCCCTTATGCTCAGCCCAGCAGTCTTGCGCTGACCACCTTGCCGCCCTGCGTCAGCCGGATCGCCTGCGTGATCTCGTCTTCGTCGGGCAGCATGGGCCGCCCCGCTTCCTTGTCCCAGAAGGCGCTGAGGAAGTTGAAGAGATTGCGCGCGAACAGCGCCGACGCATCGGCGGCGAGGCGGCCGGCCATGTTGCGATGGCCGATGATCTTCACGCCATGCCTGACGACGATCTCGCCTACGACCGCGCCCTCGACATTGCCGCCTTGTTCGACCGCGAGATCGACGATCACCCCGCCGGGGCGCATCGAGGCGATCTGCGCGTCGCTGATCAGTCGCGGAGCGGGCCGCCCCGGGATCAGCGCCGTGGTGATGACGATATCCTGCTTCGCGATATGCGCGGAGACGAGCGCGGCCTGCGCCGCCTTATACTCGTCCGACATCTCGGTCGCATAGCCGCCGCTGCCTTCGCCCTCGATGCCTTTGACGTCCTCGACGAAGATCGCCTTGGCGCCGAGGCTCTCGATCTGCTCCCTGGTCGCCGATCGCACGTCGGTCGCCGAGACCTGCGCGCCCAGCCGACGCGCGGTGGCGATCGCCTGCAGCCCCGCCACGCCCACGCCCATGACGAAGGCACGCGCGGCGGAAACCGTGCCCGCCGCCGTCATCATCATCGGAAAGGCGCGGCCATATTCGGCGGCGGCATCCAGAACCGCCTTGTAGCCGGCAAGGTTCGACTGCGACGACAGGATATCCATCGACTGCGCGCGCGTGATGCGCGGCATGAATTCCATCGCCAACGCATCGATGCCGAGCGCGGCATAGGCGTCGACCCGTGCGCGCTCGCCGAATGGGTTGAGCCCCGCGACCAGCCAGGCGCCGGACTTCACACCCTTGAGGCTTTCGGGCGCCGCGCCCTGCACGCCCAGTAGGATATCGGCATCGGCCAGCGTCGCCGCACGATCGCCGATCGCTGCGCCCGCCGCCTGATAATCGGCGTCGGCGATCGACGCGCCGAGCCCCGCCCCCGCTTCGACGGCGAGCGTCGCGCCCAGCGCCGCGAATTTCTTGACCGTCTCGGGCGTCGCCGCGACACGCGGCTCGCCGGCTGCGGTTTCCTTGAGGACCGCGATCTTCACGGGGCGATCAGCGCGAGATGAGAAAGATAACGAGCGCGGCGATGAGCGCGACGATCACCGTCCCCACCTTCAGCCAGCCGATGAAACCGCGATAGGTTTCCTCATGCACCTTGAAGTCGCTGCTTGCCGTCATCCGCTTACTCCCCTCTCAAGCGTCGATCTTCTTCGTAACCAGCGGCCGCCCGGCCATCAAGCCCGATCGGCGGCGCGCTTAATCGGACCTTTACACTAGGGCGTTTAATCCACCTGTTCCGAAACGGCACGGAAATGGAACAACATGGCACGGAACGGGACGCGCCTGCTGCTTTTGGTTGACGACGAACCGGCACAGCGACGGCTAGTGTCGGCGATCGGCGCGCGCGCCGGATGGCGGACGATCTTCGCGTCGGACGCCGAGGCGGCGATCGCGACGCTCGGCACGCAGGACGGCTTGTCGCTCGACGCGATCCTGATCGATCATGCTGTGCCCGGCGGCGACCTGAGCGGACTGATCGAGGCGCTGCGCGATCGCCGCCCGGCGCTGCCGATCCTGACGCTCACCGCGCTCAATTCGGTTGCGATCGCGGTCGAGGCGATGCGCGCCGGCGCCACCGATTTCCTCGCCAAACCGATCGCGCCCGAACGCCTGCTCGCCGCGCTCGACGCAGCGGTCAACAGCGGCGCGTCAGGCGGCGAGCTTCGCCATCTGAGCGAGAAGATCACCGCGCCGCTCGGCTTCGACGAAATCGTCGGAGCCGCACCGCGATTCCGCGCCGCGCTCGCCATCGCCGCCAAGGCCGCGCGCGCGCGCGTGCCGGTGCTAATCGAGGGCGAAAGCGGCACGGGCAAGGAATTGGTTGCCGAGGCCATCCATGCCGCCAGCCCGCGCGCGAAGAAACCGCTGATCGCAGTCAATTGCGGCGCCATCCCCGGTAATCTCGTCGAATCCGAGTTGTTCGGGCATGAGCGCGGCGCGTTCACCGGCGCGTTCGAGCGCAAGGTCGGGCGGTTCCAGGAAGCCGATGGCGGCACGCTGTTCCTCGACGAGGTGGCGGAACTACCGCTCGAGGCGCAGGTCAAGCTACTGCGCGTGCTCCAGTCGGGCGAAGTCCAGCCGATCGGCGGGCGCATGCTTCGCGATATTGATGTCCGCGTGATCGCGGCGACCAACAAGGTGCTGCTCGACGAGGTCGCCGCCGGACGCTTCCGCGAGGATCTTTATTACCGGCTCAACGTCGTCCAGCTCGTCATCCCGCCACTACGCGACCGCAAGGGCGACATTCCGGCGCTCGCCCGCCATCTGCTCGCACGCGCCGCGCGCCAGCCGGGACTGCGCGGGCTTGGCATCACCGACGACGCGCTGACGCTGCTCATGAGCTATGACTGGCCGGGCAATGTCCGCCAGCTTCAGAATGCGCTCTTCCGCGCGGCCGTGCTGTGCGACGGCGATGCGCTGACCACCGAGGATTTCCCGCAGATCGCGCAGAAGTTCGGCGGCCTTCACGTCAGCGCCGCGCCGCAACCGTCGCTCAACAGCGGCAGCTCGGGCGTCACTTTGTTCGAGGCGGACGGGCATATGCGTTCGCTCGAGGCGATCGAAGCAGATGTGATTCGCCTTGCCATCGGCCATTATCGCGGGCGGATGACGGAGGTGGCGCGCCGGCTCGGCATCGGCCGCTCGACGCTTTACCGCAAACTCGCCGAGCTGGGCATCGACGCCGCCGCCTGAGCTTCCGGCGCGCATGCCACACCGCTAAGAGGCTGCATGGATCAGCCGCTTCCCTGGACGGTCGCCGAGGGCGGACTTTACCTCGCACTGCGCCTCACGCCGCGCGCTTCGGCAGACCGCATCGACGGGATCAGCGTGGACAGCGACGGCCGGCCGCTTCTCCTGCTGCGGCTGAAGGCGCCGCCCGTCGAAGGCGCGGCCAACGCGGCGCTCATCGCCTATCTCGCCAAGACGCTCAAGGTACGCAAAGCCGATGTGGCGATCGTCGCGGGCGAAACCGGACGCATGAAGCGATTGCGGATCTCGGGCGACGCAGAGGCGACGGCCGCGCGACTTGCTGCGCTGGTCAGCCCCTGAACCAGGCGGTGCGGTGTGCACCCGCGCTTTCGATCAAGCTGCCGACCGGCACGGCGCGCAGGCCGCGCTCGGCGAGCCCGTCGAGAATCAGCCGCACCATCTCGACACGGTCGAAGCGCGGCACGACTTCGCCTTGGGGTATCTCCAGCCCATCGTGGAGCAGGACGATGTCGCCGCCTTTGCTCGCACCCACGGCGCGGTCGGCCGCCTCGGCCGGCGTCTGCTCCACCCAGTCCTCGGCGATCGGACCCCAGACGACGATCTGCAGACCAAGCGAACGCGCGACGAAGAAAGTTGCGATCGATTGCGCGCCATAAGGCGGCCGAAACAGCCGCACCGGCTTGCCGGTCAGCGCAGCGAGCCTGTCGCGCGCGACGGCGAGGCGCTGGCGCACCTGTTGCACGGGCAGCAGCGTCAGCCGATCGTGCCGGTCGCAATGAAGCCCCACTTCATGCCCCTCGGCGATCATGCGGGCGATCAGCGGCTGCTGTTCGGCCGCCTTGTCGGTGAGGACGAAGAAGCTAGTCTTCACCCCGCGCGCAGCCAGCAGATCGAGCAGGCGCGGCGTCACCTCCGGATCGGGGCCGTCGTCGAAGGTCAGCGCCACCGCGTCGCTCGCGCGCGCTGCGCTGCGGATCGAGCCGAGCGGTGCCAGCATCGGATCGGTCAGCGCGCGGACGCGGCGACGCGCATCGGGCCCGAGCCGGGAGCTGACGTTGCGCAATATCTTGTTGAGCATCGCCCTTCCCCCAATGCTCAGTGGGCGTCGGCGACTTCGCGCGTGTCCTGCGGTTCGAGCTTGTTCGCCCGCCGCTCGACAACCTCGCGAACGCGCCGCGCCCAGGTCGGCCAGTTCAGCTTGTTGCGGCTTAGATCCAGTGCCGCATAGCACATCGCCTCGTAACGCGGCGTATCGCCGAGCAGCGCAGTCATCTCGCGCGCGAAATCCGCGGCCGGCGCGCCCGGCTCGATCAGCACCCCCGTCCTTCCGCCCTCGACATTGGAAGGCAATCCGCCGGTTCGGTATGCGATCGACGGCAGCGCATAGGAAGCAGCTTCGCTGATGACGATACCCAGCGCCTCGAACTGCGTGGGCAGGATGAAGAGGTGCGCTCCCCGGAACAATGCCGCCAGGCGCTCGGCATCGGCGGGCACATGCTTGTTGAGGAAGCCGTGAAAAGTCACGCCCTCGATCGCCGGCGGCGGGCTCGATGGCGCGCTGCCGACCACGTCGAGATGGACGTTGTGGCCCGCCTTGCGCATCGCCTGCACCGCTTCGACCGCGATATCGCCGCCCTTGCCTTTCCAGTTCACCCCGACGAACAGCAGACGCCACTCGTCCTTCGAGCGTTCCTCGGGGCGGGTGAAGCCACGCGCTTCCATGTTCGCGCCCCAATGGACCTGGAACACATGCGCCGGATCACCGCGATGCTCGCCCACCGCCGATCCATAGGCCCAGGCCGAGGGGAAGAAAGCGGCGATCGAATCCCTGATCGCCTGCGTCTCGAGCTTGTAGGCCGAGCGCTTGAACCCCGGCAGCAGCGAGAAGAAGAAGGGATTATAGTCGACCATCACCGCCTGCGTCGCATCGGATACGAAGACGGTCGGCATGATCTTTGTGAGCTGGGCGGTGATCGGCGTGACCGCGACGGCGAAAGCGATGTCGGCACCCGAACCGCCGATTTCGTCGATCGCCTTGCGCCCGGCCAGACGCGTCCAGAAGGGCGACCAGTAGATATCGATGCGCCGGCCGCTGACCCTGCGCAATAGGCCGCGGAGATTGCTGAACCAGCGCGGCCAGGGTTCGCGCACGACATGGATCACGTCGAACTCGGCGCGCAACGCCTCGAGCATATGATGCGGCGTGCCGGACCAGGTGCGAATCTCGAGCGGGTCGCCGGCGCAGATGAAGGCGATGCGCGGCCGAGGCGCTACTGTCGCCACTTTCATTTCGACTGCCCTGACATCACTTTCGGCCACCGCTGACTTCCCCCACATGCTACGCGGGTCCAGAGCGTCCCTCTTCGTACAGCGATCCTCAGATATCGTTAACGCGGCGAGGACCAACACGAAGCAAAATGTCTGGAACTGCCGTCCGCCACCACCGCCCCCAACGGCATGTGCCCGGCCATTTTTTCCAACCGCCTATTTAGCGTCCCGAGTTTCCGGCTCTAATCGTCAATAATGACGAATAAAAGTCCCCGGGCGGGCCTTAAGCATGTTTCGATCGTCCCGCTTTCAGACAGGTCAGGCGATCAGCGCCTGGTCGCGCAGCCCGCGCCAGACGCGCAGCGCCTGCACCGTCTCGGGCGCATCATGGACGCGGAGCAAGTGCATTCCACGCTGGGCGCCGTGGAGGGCGAGCGTTATCGAGCCCCCCAGCCGTTTCTCCGCCGGCGCTTCATTGTCGAGCGCGCCGATGATCCGCTTGCGGCTCGCCGCCAGCATCACCGGGCAGCCAAGCCCGTGGAACAACGCCAACCCGTTGAGCAGCGCCAGATTGTCGGCCACGCCCTTGGCGAAGCCGATGCCGGGATCGATGATGATCCTGTCGCGCGCGACCCCCGCCGCGACCACGGCGTCGATCCGATCTTCCAGCCAGTCATAAACCTCGATCAGCGGATCGGTGAGCTTCGGCCCGTCATGCGGCTCTCGCCCGGTGTGGTGCATCAGGATCACCGGGCAACCCGCGCGCGCCACGACCTCAAGCGCACGATGATCATAGCGCAGGGCCGATATGTCGTTGACCAGCCCCGCGCCGGCCGCAAGCGCGGCTTCCATCACCGCCGCCTTGCGCGTGTCGATCGAGACAGCCACGCCTCCACCCGCGAGCCGCTCGATCACCGGCACAACACGCTTGATCTCATCACCTTCCCACACGTGCGCAGCGCCCGGCCGCGTGGACTCGCCGCCCACGTCGATCATCGCCGCCCCGGCCTCCGCCATGGCGAAGCCGGCGCCGACAGCCGTTTCCAGGTCGGCATTGCGGCCGCCGTCGGAAAAGCTGTCGGGCGTCATGTTGAGGATGCCCGCAACCTGCGGCTGATCGAGCCGGATCACGCGCTCGCGCATCTGGATCGCAGGTCGCGATGCCGCCAGCCGATCCAGGATCGGCGCGACCTCGTCGGGCAGACTCGCCCGTTCGGACACCGGCACCAGCGCGCGGCCCACGCGCCCGCCATTGTCGACGATCAGTTCCCAGGCCGAATACCAGAGCATCGTGCCCGCCAGCCGTTCGACCTGCCCGTCATTGCCGACAGGCGTATCGACAAATCCCTCGGGCCGCAGATAGACGCGCGCGCCCTTTGGGATGGCGGGCAGGTTCACGGCTCGTTGGCCAGCAAATAGGTCTGGCGCAGCGCATCGACAGGCTTGAGCGTGCCCGCTTCCTCATAATGCCAGAAGGTCCAGCCATTGCACGACGGCGCGCCCTGCAGCGTCGCACCGACCTTGTGGATCGATCCCGTGATACCGGCGACCTCGAGCGAACCGTCGGCGCGAACGGTCGCCTTGTGGCGGCGCTTGACGTCGGTCAGCACCGTGCCCGGCGCGATCATCCCGGTCTCGACCAGCGTGCCGAAGGCGACGCGCGGCGCGGCGAGCGGCGCCTGCATCGTGGTCAGCGCCGATTCGTCGAGCGGCAGCGCAGCAGCGATGCGCTCCTCGGCCACCTCGATATAGACCGGCTCGCGCTCGATCCCGATGAAGCGCCGGCCAAGCCGCTTGGCGACTGCGCCCGTCGTCCCGGTGCCGAAGAAGGGATCGAGCACCACGTCGCCCGGCTTCGTGCAGGCGAGCAGGATGCGGTAGAGCAACGCCTCGGGCTTTTGCGTCGGATGCGCCTTGGTGCCGCCGCGCTTCAATCGTTCCTGCCCGCTGCAGATCGGGATCACCCAGTCCGAGCGCATCTGCAGTTCGTCGTTGAGCGTCTTCATCGCGCGGTAGTTGAAGGTGTAGCGCGAGCTTTCGCTATGCGCGGCCCAGATCAGCGTCTCGTGCGCGTTGGTGAAGCGGGTGCCCTTGAAATTGGGCATCGGGTTGGACTTGCGCCAGACGATGTCGTTGAGGACCCAATAGCCTTCGTCCTGGATCGCTGCGCCGACGCGGAAGATGTTGTGATAGCTGCCGATCACCCAGATCGTGCCGTCGGGCTTGAGGATGCGGCGCGCCTCGGCCAGCCAGTCGCGCGTGAAGCGATCATAGGCGGCGAAAGTGTCGAACTTGTCCCAGTCGTTGTCGACTGCATCGACCCGACCTCCCTCGGGGCGATAAAGATCGCCGCCAAGCTGCAGATTATAAGGCGGATCCGCGAAGATCATGTCGATGCTGGCGCTGGGCAGCGCGCGCATCGCCGCGATGCAGTCGTCGCGCAGGATCCGGTCGAGCGGAAGCTCGATCGCGCGCGTTTCCGCGCTTTTCCTGACCCTGGTAACAACGCTCATAAATGCCCCCTTGTGCTGCGGGGCGTGAAAGTGAGTCACCGGCGACTCCGGGTCAAGCGCCACTTTTCAACGCCTCCTAGCAACTGGCGTCAACAATCTGACACATAAGGAGAAGCGCCCCAACATCTGGAGCGCCCTGACGTCATAGCAGCACAAGCGATTGTGGGTGTGACTCGAAAGACTCACCTCGCCGCCAAAGCCCGCGCTACAGGCGCGAAGCTGCGTCGGTGATGCGGGGTGGGGCCAAGGCGGGCGAGTGCCTCCATATGATCCTTCGACCCGTAACCCTTGTTGCGCGACCAGCCATAGCCTGGATGATCGGCGTCGATCGCGATCATGATCGCGTCGCGATGATGCTTGGCGACGATCGATGCGGCAGCGATCGACAGCGACAGCGCGTCGCCCGAGACGATCGCCGTGGAGGGATAGGCCCAGCGCGGGCAGCGGTTGCCGTCGACGAGCACCATCCCCGGCGTAACGCCCAGCACGTCGACCGCACGCGTCATCGCCAGCATCGTCGCCTGCAGGATGTTGAGGCTGTCGATCTCCTCGACACTGGCCACGCCGATGCCGACCCCGGCGATCGCCCGGAGCCGCTCGCTCAGTTCCGCGCGCGCGCCGGCGCGCAGCTTCTTCGAATCGTCGATCCCACGCGGCACGCCGCGTTCGGGCAGGAGGACGGCAGCGGCCACCACCGGCCCGGCGAGCGGCCCGCGCCCTGCCTCGTCGACCCCGATCACCGGCGCGGGATGCGCCGCTTCGATCTTGCGCGACGGTCCCGTCACGCGATGCGCCAGGGCGGGAAGCGGCGATTCTCGCCTGCGCGATAGAGGATGATCCGATTGCCCGCCGGATCGCGCAGCCGCGCCTCGCGCCACAGCCAGCTTTTATCCTCGGGCATCTCGTCGAAAACGATCCCCGCCTCGGCCAGCGCCGTCGCGCGTTCGCACAGATCGGCGCATTCGAGATAGATTTGCGCGCCGCCTGCAGTCGGCAGGCCCGTTTCGATGGAAAGCGTCGCGCCGCCGGGGAGAGCGAAACGCGCATAATGATCCGGTGCGTCGACGATCTGCGTCAGGCCGAGCGCGCGATAGAAGGCGACGGAGGCGACATAATCTTCTGCGGGCAACGTCACCTGATTGAGATCGTAGAGACCGGTCGCGGCCCAACGATGCCCCATCGGCCCATGCCCCGCGCCAAGCCCGGGTGCCGCGAGCATTGCGGTGCGCACGAACACGCGCGCGGCCTCGATCGCGTCCACCAGCGACAAGCCCTGCGCCAGCCCCGTCGCGATCGCGCTCGCCAGCGTACAGCCGGTGCCGTGATTGTGTCGGGTCTCGATCCGCGTGCCCGAAAAGTCGCGCATGCCGCCTGGCGTCACCAGCCGATCGGTGACGACCTCGTCCCCGCCATGCCCGCCTTTGACGAGCTGCGCGCGCCCGGTGCGCCGCACAATGGCGGCCGCATCGCCACCCAGCGCCGCCAGCTCTGGGAGGTTTGGCGTCGTCAGCGTCGCGGCGCGCATCAATCGCCCGAACGCGGCGATCGTCTCTTCATCCGCCAGCGCCGCGCCGCTCGTCGCGACCATCACCGGATCGAACACCACGGGAATGTTGCCTTGCCGCTCGATCCAGTCGGCGACGGTATTGGCGGCCTCGGCCGATCCGATCATCCCGATCTTCACCGCATCGACGCCGATGTCGGCAGCGACCGATTCGATCTGCGCCATCACCATTTCGGTCGGCACCGGGTGGACGCCCTGCACGCCCAGCGTGTTCTGCGCGGTGATCGCGGTGATCGCGGTCATGGCGTGACCGCCGAGCATCGTCACCGTCTTGATGTCGGCCTGGATGCCGGCCCCGCCACCCGAATCCGATCCGGCGACGATCAATATGCGCGGCGTCACCCCTTGTGCCGCCGCTCGGTCGAGGCCGGGTGGCGCTTGAGCGCATCGCCAGTGCGCGCCGGGCGATCGGTCAGCTCGCCCCCGCAATTGGGGCAACGCTCATCCAGCGCATCGACACAGTCGGCGCAGAAAGTGCATTCGAACGAACAGATGAAGGCGCCGTGCGCGTTCGCCGCCAGATCGACGCCGCACCGCTCGCAATCGGGACGCATCTCCAGCATCAGGCGGCCTCTGCCACCGCCGCGCAGATGCGATCGACGACCTGCTCGACCTGCTGGGCGTCGTCGCCCTCGGCCATGACGCGGATCAGCGGTTCGGTGCCCGACGGACGGATGACAAGGCGGCCCTTGTTGGCCAGCTCGGCCTCGGCATCGGCGATCACCGCCTTCACTCTGCCGTCCTCGAGCGGCTTGCCACCCGAGAAGCGGACATTCTTGAGCAATTGGGGCACCGGATCGAAACGATGGAGCAGTTCGGATGCCGGCCGCCCGTCCTCGACCAGCGCGGCGAGGATCTGGAGAGCCGCAACCAGCCCGTCGCCCGTCGTCGCATAATCGGAGAGAATGATATGCCCCGATTGCTCACCGCCGACGTTGAAGCCCGCGCCGCGCATCCGCTCGAGCACCAGCCGGTCGCCGACCCCGGTGCGTTCGAGGTTGAGCCCCGCGTTCTGCAGATGCCGTTCGAGCCCCAGGTTCGACATGACCGTGGCGACCAGCCCACCGCCGCGCAGCAGGCCGCGTTCGGCCCAGCGCGTCGCGATCAGCGCCATCAACTGGTCGCCGTCGATGATCGTGCCTTTCTCGTCGACCACGATCAGTCGGTCGGCATCGCCATCCAGCGCGATGCCGATATGCGCGCCCGACGCCACCACCGTCTCCTGCAGCAGCCCCGGCGCGGTCGAACCGCACTTGTCGTTGATGTTGGTGCCGTTGGGCGTGACGCCGATCGGGATCACGTCCGCGCCCAGTTCCCACAGAGCGGCGGGTGCGACCTGATAGGCCGCGCCGTTCGCGCAATCGACCGCGATGCGCAGCCCGTCGAGCTTCAGATGATCGGGGAAAGTCGATTTGGCGGCGTGGATATAGCGCCCACGCGCATCCTCCACGCGCCGCGCGCGACCCGTCTTCTCGGCCGGGGCAAGCACCGGCTCGACTTCGATCAGCGCCTCGATCGCGGCTTCGTCCTCGTCAGACAGCTTGTAGCCGTCTGGGCCGAACAGCTTGATTCCGTTGTCGGCGAATGGGTTGTGGCTGGCCGAGATCATCACGCCGATGTCGGCGCGCATCGACCGGGTGAGCAGCGCGACGGCCGGCGTCGGCATCGGCCCCACCTGGACCACGTCCATGCCCACGCTGGTGAAGCCTGCGACCAGCGCCGATTCCATCACATAGCCCGAAAGCCGCGTATCCTTGCCGATGACGACGCGGTGGACATGGTCGCCGCGCAGGAAGTGCGCGCCCGCCGCCATGCCGACCTTCATCGCCATCTCGGCGGTCATCGGAGACTTGTTCACCCGACCGCGAATACCGTCGGTCCCGAAGAATTTTCTGCCCATTGCATCCCGATCCGGTTGGCGGGCCGCCCCCCAGGGCCCTTTGCATTGGCGCCCTGATAGCAAGATGGGCCTTGGCTTGAAATGGGCCGGACGACGACGCGGCCATGCAGCCGCGTCGTCGTCCGGTCGGCTCAGCGCGTATAGGCCTTGGGCAGGTCGCTTTCCTGCGGCGTCGCATAACGATCGCGCAGGCGCCGCTGGCGGGTGTCGGTCGTCTGCTGGATGCCGTCGATGAACACCGCCTCGGGGATCGAGCTCAACTCGAGCGGATCGCCGCTCCACACCACGACGTCGGCGTGACGACCGGGCCGCAGCGATCCGAACTCGCCGCCCAGCCCCAGCGCCTCGGCCGGCCCCGAGGTGATCGCGGCGAAGGCCTGACCCCAGCTCAGCCCCGCCGCACCGGGCACCTTCTGGAGCGCGACGAGATTGCCCGCATATTGCGGCTCGTAACGCGCCTGCCGCGTATCATTGTCGTCGATCATGCCGATGCCGAGCCTGACCCCCGCCTTCTCCATCCGGCCGATGTTCGACTGGGTGGCGGCGAGCATCTCGAACGAGGCCGGCAGATCGTTGAGCGCGGTCGCGATCACCGGCACGCCCGCCGCTGCGATCTGCGGCGCGACCGTCCAGCCCTCGCTGGCGCCGACAAGCGCGAGCTTCAGTTGCGGGAAGTCCTTCTTGAGCGCGATCACGTTCAATATGTCGCTGCCGCGCTCGACATGGACCAGCAGCGGCACCTGCCCGGTCACCACCGGCCCCAGCGCAGCCGCGTCGGCGCGATTGAGCAGTGCGTCCTTGCTGTTGCCTTCATAGCCGGCCGGGTTGCGCGCATAATCCTTGGCCGACTGGAGCGCGTTGCGGAAATAGACATAAGCCGCCGCGCGGCTGCCGCCGGCTGAGCGCGCGCCACCCTCGCCCAGTTCGACGAACTGGAAGGCCCGCGGCTTTGTCACGGCGTCCATGTCCGCGCCCATGTCGATGATCGCGCCTTGCCCGGCAAACAGCGACGATCCCGTGTCGGGTGCGACGACCGCACGCGTCACGCCGTGCGCGCGGCTGACCGTGATCGCGCTGGTGCGCGGATTGATCGCCGGCGTCACGTCGATCGCGGCGGAAAAGGGCGAGTTGCGCGCCGAGACGTCATTGGTCTGGTCGACGCCGTCGACCTCGACGAGGCCTATGCGCGTGAAGCCGGCGAAGATGCCGGCGGCCACCCACTTGCCCGTCGCATCGATCTGACGCGCGCCGGCGGGGACTGCAACGCCCTTGCCGGCCGCGACGATCCGGCCGTCGCGGATGACCACGGTGCCGCCCTCGACGGGCGCCGATCCGTCGCCGATCGCGACGGTGCCACCGGTGATCGCGATCGTCTCCGCAGCAGCGGGCGCCGCGATCAGCGCGGCGGCAGCGAGAAGGAGCTTCTTCATTTCACGTCTCCCTCGCCGGGCTGGCCCAATTCGAAATCGCTCACCGGCCGCCGCTTGGGATCGAGCGCATCATACATCATCGCCCCATCGACCCAGACCTTCTCGGGCCGGGTGTAAACGCTCAGCGGATTGCCGTTCCACAGCACGACGTCCGCCATCTTGCCGGGCTTGAGGCTTCCCGTCCTGTCGTCGATGTGCAGCGCCTTGGCTGGATTGATCGACAGCCATTCCCACGCCACCTCGTCGGGAATGGTCATCCCCATGCGCCGGCCCGAGGCAAGCGCCTTGGCGACTTCCTGGTTGAGCCGCTGGATGCCGTTCTCGTCGTCCGAGTGGATCATCGCGCAGGCGCCCGCATTCTGGAGCAGCGCGAGATTCTCGTCGATCGCGTCGTAGCTTTCCATCTTGAAGCCCCACCAGTCGGCCCAGACAGCGGCGCAGACCCCGTTCTGCTTCAGAAGGTCGGCGATCTTGTAGGCCTCGACCGCGTGGTGGAAGGCCGAGACGTGATAGCCGAACTCCTTCGACATATCGATGACGTTGGCCATCTCGTCGGCGCGGTAGCAATGGTTCTGGACGAGGATCTCGCCCGCGAGCACGCCGGCCAGCGTGTCCATCTGCAGGTCGCGTGTCGGCATGTCGCCGCCCGACTTATAATATTTGTCCCATTTGCGCTTATATTCGGCGGCGCGGATCCAGGTCTGGCGGTCGACCGCCATGTTGCCCATCCGTGTCTGGGGCATCTGCCCCTTGCTGCCGAAGACGCGCTTCGGATTCTCGCCGCACGCCATCTTGAGGCCATAGGGCGCACCGGGGAACTTCATCCCCTGCATGGTCCGCGCATAGACATTCTTGAGCACGACCGAGCGCCCGCCGAACAGGTCGGCCGATCCGGGCAGGATCTGGAGCGTGGTGACGCCGCCATTGGCGAGCGCGCGGCTGAAGCCCGGATCCTGCGGCCAGACGCTATGTTCGGCCCATACTTCGGCGCGCACCGGCGCGGTCGCCTCGTTGCCATCCGAATTGGCCTGCACTGCCGGGCTCGGATAGTCGCCAAGGTGGCTGTGGATATCGATAACGCCGGGCGTCACCCACTTGCCCGCGCCGTCGATGACCGTGGCGCCCTGCGGGGCATCGACCGCCTTGCCGAGCGCAACGATCTTGCCGTCGGCGAACAGGATCTGCCCGCCGTCGATCCGGCCGCCTTCGCCATCGTAGATTGTCACATTGGTTATCAGGGTCGGCACGCCCGGATAGGGCTTGTAGGTCGATGGGTAGGGATCGGCGTTGAACGCCGATCCCTTGGCCGGCGGCGGCGGGGTAGCCGCTGCGGGCTTGCCTTCGCCCGTCGTCGCACAGGCGGCGAGCAGGCAGGTGGAAAGCAGGATTGCCGAAAGGCGCTTACTGAACACCGTGCATCCACTTCTTGATGAGAGGCGAAACGAGGAGAAGGAAGAGGCCGATCCCGGCGGCGATCAGGCCGATCGTCCAGAACACGCCATTATAGGTATCGAGGCTGACCTTGAGGTTGGTCACCTGTCCGCCGACCGTCTCGACGCTGGCAACCTGCGCGACCACGCCCGCGACATATTGCGCGACCGAGATCGAGAGGAACCACACGCCCATCATCAGGCCGACGACGCGCGCGATCGACAGTTTGGTGATCATCGAAAGACCCACCGGCGAGATGCAGAGTTCGGCCGCCGAGTGGATGAAATAGAGCCCCGCGAGCCACCAGATCGCAACCTTGAAGTCGCTGCCCGCAAACTGCCCGCCCCAGACGAGGAAGAGGAAACCCGCGCCCACGCCGATCAGCGCGATGCCGAACTTCACGGGCACCGAAGGTTCGATCCCGCGCTTCGCCATGCCGGTCCACAACAGGCTCATCAACGGCGCGAGGGCGACGATGAAGAAGGCGTTGAAGAACTGCGTCTGCCCTGCCGAAATGGTGAAGAGGCCGAAGACGCTGAGATTGGTGTTGCGATCGGCATAGAGCGTCAGCGACGACCCCGCCTGCTCGAACAACGTCCAGAAGACGACGTTGAAGACGATCAGCACCATCGCCGCCAGCATCATCTGGAACTCGCGCCGGTCGCCTGCCTTGTAGGACCAGATGAGAATGGTCGGCACCGCAACGAGGAAGGTGCCGAACAGCAGCTTGCCCATCAGGGGCAGCGAAGCGATGTAGCCGAGGATGCCCTCGCCCGGCGTCGCCTGCGCCGAGGCCATCAGGTTGGTGTAGAGAAAATAGAAGACGGGCACGAAGCAGAGCGCGCCGACATAGATCCAGATCGCCTTGTCCGCGCCCTCGCGCTTGGGCGGATCGCCATAGCCGTTCAGCCTGCCGCCGTCGAACTGGATGAGCGTCCAGGAAAAGACCATGCCGAGCGCCGCGACGCCGAAGCCCGCCCACCAGCCGACCGCATCGGCGAGGAAGGGGCAAAGCAGCTGCGAGAAGAGCGAGCCGAGATTGATGCCCATGTAGAAGATGGTGAAGCCGGAGTCGCGACGGCGATCGCCCTGGTCGTAAAGCTCGCCGACCATCGTCGAGATGTTGGGCTTGAAGAAGCCGTTGCCGACCGAAACCATGCTGAGCGCGATCAGCATCAGCATCACGTAGAAGGCGTTGCGCTCGCCGCCCGGCTCGAATCCGCCCTTGCCGACGGTGCGCGCGACGCTCTGGTCGGCGTTGAGCAGCGAGACGGTGCCGTCGTCATTGCCCTTGATCTCGTAGCGCTGGCCGGCGTCGATCAGGAAGCGCTTTTCGTTCGGCGAACTGCTCGGCCCATCGCGGAAATTGTCGACCTGCACTTCGTAGCGCGTGCCCTCGACGATCGCATAGGGCTTGGCCGTCTCGCCGCCGAAACAGAGGATGAAATAGCCGAGCGCCATCACGATCGCGCCGAATTTCACCGCGCGCTTCGACCCCAGATACTGGTCGGCCAGATAGCCGCCGATGAGTGGGGTCAGATAGACGAGCGCTGTATAACCGCCATAAAGCCCGGTCGCCGCCCGATCGCCGAACACGAAATGCTTGGTGAGATAGAGCGTCAGCAGCGCCCGCATCCCGTAATAGCCGAAGCGTTCCCACATCTCTGTCGTGAACAGCCGTGCCAGCTGGCGCGGATGGCCAAACCAGGTCTGTCGGTCGGCGGGGTTGACGTGCGTGATGTCCGGTTCGCGCGGCGAATCGGCGGTTGGCGTTTCCATGCGGCATTGTCCCTGTGGTCGGGGCGCTGGCGGCCCCTGGCATGGCGGCGGAGCCTAGCGCCGAAATCCGCGCTGTGAAGAAGATTATTGCCGACATGTTGCAGCCGCAAAAACGCGCCCGCCCCTTGACGCGCAGTGCCGTGTTAAGGCACTAAGCCAGCATGGCCGAACAGGATCGCCCGGTATATCTGCAGCTTCGCGACCGAATCGCCGCTTCGATTCTCGACGGCCGTTATCGCGACGGTGAGATGCTGCCCTCGGTACGCGCTTTTGCCGCCGAACAAGGCGCCAACCCCTTGACCGTCGCCAAGGCCTATCAGCTTTTCCAGGACGAAGCGCTGATCCTCGTCAAGCGCGGCGTCGGCATGTTCGTCGCCGATGGCGCCACCGCGCGGCTACGCGCCAGCGAGCGCGAGGCTTTCCTCAACGACGAATGGCCGCGCATCATGCGCGTGATCGACCGCCTTGGTCTCGACGCCGCCGATCTTCTCGACCGCGCCGACGCCTGACCTTCCCCGAAACGGCCCAAAAGTCGGATGCAAAATGCAGGGCCGTGGCCTATAGAATGGTCGTCGCACGCATTGGATTGATATGGTTCTGCACCGACTGCTGAGACGCGCGACCGCTGCCGCGAACCACGCCGTTCCCGACGGGCAGCGCGTCTATGCGATCGGGGACATCCACGGCCGCAGCGACCTGCTCGATGCGCTGCTCGCACGGATCGACGCCGACGACGCTGCGCGGGCACCTGCGCGCACGACGATCATCTTCCTCGGCGACCTGATCGACCGTGGTCCCGATCCGGCCGGCGTGATCGAACGGCTGACGCGGATCGACGCCGATGGCCGCGACATGCGCTTCCTGCTGGGCAATCATGAGGAAGTCTTCCTGAAGGCGGTCGAAGGCGATCCGCAGGCGATACGTTACCTGCCGCGCATCGGCGCGCGCAGCACGATCGCCAGCTATGGCATAGACACCGGCATTTTCGACGCGATGGAGGTCGAGGCGCTCGCCGAGGCGCTGACGGCGCGGATCCCGCCGCATCATCTCGCCTTTCTGCGCGCATGCGAGGAGCAGGTGCGCATCGGCGACTACCTTTTCGTCCATGCCGGCATCCGCCCGCGCGTCGCCCTCGATGAGCAGAGCGGCAGCGACCTGCGCTGGATTCGCGGCGACTTTCTCGATTATCGCGGCGACCATGGCTACATGGTCGTCCACGGCCACACCATCACCGATGACGTCGACGAGCAGCCCAACCGGATCGGCATCGATACCGGCGCGTTCGCCACCGGCCGGCTGACCGCACTCGCCCTCGAAGGTCGCGACCGCTGGTTTCTCTCGACCTGAAGCGCGCGGCGCGGACTGCGACAAAGGCAGCCGGGCTGGGCGCGGCCGCGCTGGCGGCGATCCTGCTGCTCTACCTCGCCGCCGGCTTCGCGATCGGCGCTATCCCCGCCAATGCCGACTGGCGGCAGGAGGATGGCGGCGTCACCATCTATGTCGAGACCAACGGCGTGCACACCGGTCTGCTCGTTCCGGTGAATGAAGCGGGCGTCGACTGGCGCGGGCTCGCCCGGGCCGGCGATCTCGCCGATCCGCGCTACGCCGGCACGCATATCTGGATCGGCTGGGGCGAGCGCGCCTTCTTCCTCGAAACGCCGCGTTGGTCCGACGTGAAGCTGTCGAACATATTTCACGCGGCCTTCGGATCGGACCGGACACTGATCCATGTCGATCATGAGTTGAACCCCGCGCCCGGCCCCGACGTGCGGCCGATCCGGCTTTCGCCCGAACGCTATCGCCACCTCGCCGTGATCATCCGCGCCAGCTTCGTGCTGCGTGCCGACGGCAGCGCCGTCGCCATGAAGGGCTATGGCCCCGCCGACGCCTTCTACGAGGCGAAGGGGCGCTATGACGCAATCCACACCTGCAACGAATGGGTCGGCGCGACGCTACGCGCAGCGGGCGTCCGCGTGGGGCGCTGGACGCCCTTCAGCCAGACCGTGATGTGGTGGTTCTAGCCCTGCGCCGCCGCGACGATCGCTGCCCAGCCAACCTCGTCAATCACGCGAACGCCCAGCTTCTCGGCATTGGCCAGCTTCGACCCCGCCCCCGGCCCTGCGACGACAAGGTCGGTCTTGGCCGACACCGAGCCCGAAACCTTCGCGCCCAGTGACAGCGCCTGCGCCTTCGCTTCGTCGCGCGACATGGTTTCGAGCGATCCGGTAAACACCACCGTCTTGCCCGAAACTTCGGATTCGCGGACTTCGGCGACGACCTCGGCAGGTGCGACGCCCATCGCGATCAGATCGGCCACGGCGTCCCGGTTATGCGCCTCGGCAAAGAAATCGAGCAGCGCCGACGCGACTTCCGGCCCGATATTGGGCGTGTCGATGGACGCCACGATCTCGCGCTGGCGGCGCAGCTCAAACTTGCGCTCGGGCTCGGCTGGCGTGGGGCCTATCGAGGCACGCTTTTCGAGCGCCGCTGCGATCATTGCCATGAAGCCGTCGAAGCAGCGATAGCGCCGCGCCAGATCGCGCGCCGTCACTTCGCCGACATGGCGGATGCCGAGCGCGAAGAGGAAACGGTCGAGCGCGCGCGTCCTGCTCGCGTCAATGCCGCGCAGCAATTTCGTCGCCCAGACGCGGCCGTCCTTCTTGCGTGGGAGCAGTTGCTCCTCGGTCAGCCGATAAATGTCGGCGGGCGCGCGGATCAACCCGTCCTTGAAGAAATCCTCGATCTGGACGAGGCCGAGGCCCTCGATGTCCATTGCCCGGCGGCTGACGAAATGGCGCAGCCGCTCGACACGCTGGGCCGGGCAGATCAGCCCGCCGGTGCAGCGAATGTCGACCTCGCCTTCCTCGCGCACCGCATCCGATCCGCATTCCGGGCATTTGTCGGGAAAGACGAAGGCCGGCCGATCCTCGCCGGGCGTCAGATTCTCCAGCACCTGCGGGATCACATCGCCCGCGCGCTGGATCAGGACGGTGTCGCCCGGCCGCACGCCCAGCCGCGCGATCTCGTCGGCGTTGTGCAGCGTCGCATTGGTGACGACGACGCCGCCGACGGTAACGGGTTCGAGCCGCGCGACGGGCGTCAGCTTGCCGGTACGGCCGACCTGGATGTCGATCGCCAGCAAGGTGGTCGAGGCGCGCTCGGCCGGAAACTTGTGCGCAAGCGCCCAGCGCGGCGCGCGCGCGACGAAGCCGAGCCGCGCCTGCCAGTCGAGCCGATCGACCTTGTAGACAACGCCGTCGATATCGAAGGGCAGCGACGCGCGCTGCGCCTCGATGCGTCGATAATGGGCCAGCGCGCCTTCGACTTGTTCGGCGAGGATGAGCAGATCGGAGACGGGAAAGCCCCAACCCCCGATCGCCTGCATCATGCCCATCTGCGTGCCGACGGGGATCGCGCTCATCTCGCCCCAGCCATGGGCAAGGAAGCGCAACGGCCGCCGGCGCGTCACTTCGGGATCCAGCTGGCGCAGCGACCCGGCGGCGGCGTTGCGGGGATTGGCGAAGATCTTGCCGTCCGCTTCCGCCTGCCGCTCATTCAGCGCGGCGAAATCGGCCTTGGCCATATAGACCTCGCCGCGCACCTCGCAGATATCGGGCGCGTCGTCGGGCAACGTCTGGGGAATGTCGGCGATGGTGCGGACATTGGCCGTCACCACCTCGCCCACCGCGCCGTCGCCGCGCGTCAGCGCCTGGACGAGCTTGCGGCCTTCATAGCGCAGCGAACAGCTCAACCCGTCGATCTTGGGCTCGGCGGTGAGCGCAACGCGGTCCTCGGCGCCGAGATTGAGATAGCGGCGGATGCGGACGACGAACTCGATCACGCTGGCGTCGTCGAAGGCGTTTTCCAAGCTGAGCATCGGCTGCGCATGCGCAACCTTGGTCAGCGGCCCCTCAGGGCGCGTCCCCACCTGCAGGCTGGGCGAATCATCGCGGCGCAGATGCGGGAAAAGCGCCTCCAGCTCGGCATTGCGGCGCATCAGCGCATCATAGTCGGCATCGCTGATCTCGGGCGCATCATCGTCATGATAAAGGCGATTATGATGCGCGATCTCGGCGGCGAGACGGGCCAGCTCGGCGGCGGCGCTGTTTTCGTCGATCTGAGCCATGGCCCAGCGCTAGCCATGCCTCATCCCGCGATCAAGCCCCGGCTGGCCATCACGGAACCGAACCGGAAACGGTCGGTTGAACGATCGGCTGGAGGACGAACGATCAAGGGAGATAGGGGATGAAGATATCGGCGATTCTGGCGGCGGCGGCGCTTTGCGTGACGAGCGTCGCGCCCTTCGCGACGGCCGCCGCCGACGCGCAGGGTTATCACCGCCCGCCGCATCATGGCTATCACCGCAAGCGCGTGAAGGTGTGTCGCACCGTATGGCGTCATCACCATCGCCAGCGCGTCTGCAGCTGGCGCTACCGCTGAAATGACGATGGGCCGGCGCGCAACACGCCGGCCTTTCTTCTATGCCGCCTCGAGCAGACGGCCGGCCTGCGCGCGCGCCTCGTCCGTAATCTCCGCGCCCGAGAGCATGCGTGCGATTTCCTCGCGTCGCGCTGCTGCATCGAGCGCGGTCACGCTGGTGCGCGTGACGAAGCCGTCATGGCTCTTGGCGATCAGCAGGTGCGCCGCGCCGCGCGCCGCCACCTGCGGACTGTGCGTGACGACAAGAAGCTGGGCGTTGGCCGAAAGCCGCGCCAGGCGATCGCCGATCGCGCTGGCAACCGCGCCGCCCACGCCCCGATCGATCTCGTCGAAGATCATCGTCGCCGCCCCGCCTTCCTCGGCGAGCGCCACCTTGAGCGCGAGGATGAAGCGCGACAGTTCGCCACCGCTCGCGATTTTCGCCAACGGCGCGAAAGGCGCACCGGGATTGGTCGAAATCTCGAACTCCACCCGGTCGCGGCCGGCGGCCCCCCATTGCGCGTCGTCGAGCGTGGCGACGGCTGTGCGGAAACGCGCGGCATCGAGCTTGAGCGGTGCGAGTTCGCCGACGACGGCGGCATCGAGCCGCGCCGCTGCCGCCGCCCGTGCTTCGCTCAGCGCATCTGCCGCCGCGACATAGGCCGCGCGCGCCGCGCGCGCCTCACCGGCGAGCGCGCCCAGCCTTTCCTCGCCGCCTTCGATCGAAGCCAGCCGCTCGCTCAATTCGGCGGTAAGCGCGGCAAGCGCATCGGATTCGGCGCGATGCTTGCGCGCCAGCGCGCGCAGGTCGAACAATCGCGTCTCGATCGCGTCGAGGCGGTCCGGACTATAGGCAAAGGCCTCGTCGGCGCGCGCCAGCCGGTCCTCGACCTCGGCAGCCTCGATCACCGCACGGTCGAGCGCCGACAGGGCCTCGGCGAGCAAGGGATGCTCGCCCGCGATGCGATCGAGCCGCCGTGCCGCCTGCCGCAAATTGGCGAGCGCGCCGTCCGACCCCTCGAGATGCGCCTTCACCGCCGCCAGATCATCGGCAAGCTTCGCGCCCTTCTGGATCGCGCTGCGCGCCTCTGCGAGCGCCGCTTCCTCACCCGGCTCAGGCGCGAAGGCGGTCAGCTCGGCGACCGAATGTTCCAGCCAGTCGCGGTCGCGCGCCGCCAGATCGGCCGCCTCGCGCGCCGCTGCGAGCGCGTCCTCGGCCGCACGCCAGCGCGCGTGTGCAGCAGCGACGCCGGCAACGTCGAGCCGCCCGAACGCATCGAGCAGCGCGCGATGCCCGCGCGGGTTGAGCAGGCCGCGGTCGTCATGCTGGCCGTGGATTTCGACAAGCATCGCGCCGATGTCGCGCAGCAATGTCGCCGACACGGGCTGGTCGTTGACGAAAGCGCGGCTGCCGCCATCGGCCTTGACGATGCGGCGAATGATGAGCGGCTCGCCCGGCTCGATCTCGATCCCGTTTTCCGCGAGCCGCGCGGCAACGGCCGGGGCAGCGTCGAAACTCGCGCTGACCACCGCCTGTGCCGTGCCCTGCCGCACGAGCCCGCTGTCGGCGCGCGCGCCGAGCGCCAGCCCCAGCGAATCGAGCAGGATCGATTTGCCCGCACCCGTCTCGCCGGTCAGCACGCCAAGACCGCGCCCGAAATCGAGGTCGAGCGCCTCGATCAGCACGACGTCACGAATGGAAAGCGCGGTCAGCATCGCCCCGATCTATCCGATCGCGAAGGCGCGATACAATCGCCGCGCACGCCTCAGGCGCCGGGCGCCTTTTCCTTCATCAGCTTGTAGGCATGTTCATACCAGTCAGTGCCCGGATAGTTGGAGCCAAGCACTGCGGCCGCCTTCTTGGCTTCCGCAGGGATGCCGAGCGCCAGATAACATTCAGTGAGGCGCATCAGCGCCTCGGGCACATGGCTGGTGGTCTGGAAATTGTCGATCACTTGGCGGAAGCGCAGCGTCGCAGCCAGCCACTGGGCGCGGCGCTGATAGAAGCGGCCGACTTCCATCTCCTTGCCGGCGAGGTGATCAGTGACGAGATCGACCTTGAGCCGCGCATCGGCGGCGTAGCGCGAATCGGGATAGCGGCGGATCACTTCGTTGAGCGCATCGAGCGCCTGCTGCGTGATCTTCTGGTCGCGCGTGACGTCGCTGATCTGCTCATAATAATCGACCGCGACGATATAGTTCGCATAGACTGCGTCGCGATTGCCCGGGTGGATCGCAAGGAAGCGCTGCGCCGCCGCGATGGATTCGGTGTAGGAACCGCCGAGATAATAGCTGTAGGCGCTCATCAACTGCGCGCGCCGCGCCCAGACCGAATAGGGATGCTGACGCTCGACTTCGTCGAACAGCGCGCCCGCCAGCTTATACTGCTTCCGCTCGAAGCGGGTGCGCGCCGCGTCGTAAAGCGAATTGACGTCGCGCGCCACATAGGCGGTGTCCGCCTTCTTGCCGCGGCCGGCACATCCCGAGAGGACACCGAAGAGAGCGAGGCCAAGCATGAGGAGGGCTGGCCGGAAGACGGTCTTACGCATGGGGGAGCGTCTTAACCGAGAGCCTGCCTGTCGCCAAGCGTCCGTTGCCGTGGCACCGTCACAAGGCTTATGCGTTAGTCGTCAGCCATATTTGACCGCTGGGAGACAAGCATGCCCGCCACGCGCCTCGCCACCCAACGCGTCGAAAAGCCCTGGGGGCGCCATCATCTCTGGCCGGGATTCGCCGATCCGGCACCCGACGCCGATCCGGTCGGCGAGGTTTGGTTCCAGGCTGAGGGCGACACGCAGTCCGAACTGCTCGTCAAATATCTGTTCACCAGCGAGCGGCTGTCGGTCCAGGTGCATCCCGACGACGCGGCCGCGCAAAAGGCGGGCTACCCGCGAGGCAAGGATGAGGCGTGGGTCGTGCTGGCTGCCGAACCCGATTCGACGATCGCGCTTGGCCTGAAGCAAGCGACGACGCGCGAGCATCTGCGCGCGGCCGCGCTCGACGGCAGCATCGAGCAGTTGATGGACTGGCGGCCGGTGAAGGCGGGGGACGTCATCTATTCGCCGGCCGGCACGATCCATGCGATCGGCGCGGGGATCACGCTGGTCGAGATCCAGCAGAATGTCGATCTGACTTACCGGCTCTATGATTATGGCCGCCCGCGCGAACTGCATCTCGACGCGGGGCTGGCGGTTTCGGACCCCATGCCCTTCACCCCGACGACGCATGTGCGCGAGGCGGCGCCCGGGCGCGCAATCCTGACCGAAGGCGAGAAGTTCGTGATGGAACGCTGGACCCGGCCGCGCGGCCTGACGCTGCCGGCGGGCATCGAGGGCTGGTTCGTGCCGCTCACCGGCAAGGGCATTATCGACGGCGAAGCGTGGGAAGCGGGCGAGGCCTGGGCGGCGAAGGGGGAGATCGCGGTCGATTTCGACGAGGCCGACGTGCTGATCGCCTATCCGGGAGCGCAGGCGATCGGCTAGGGTTGCGGGGATGCTCCGCGTCCTCACCCTTTCCAGCCTTTTCCCGGATGCGGACCGGCCCGATTTCGGCATCTTCGTGGAACGGCAGACGCTGGAGCTGGCGAAGCGCAAGGATGTCGACCTTCGGGTGGTGGCGCCGCGCGGCGTTCTGCTGGGTTATCAGGGGAATATCGGGTCTGACTGGAAGGGGCTGACGGTCTATCGGACCAATTTCCTTTCATTTCCGATAGTTGGTGGAAAATACAACGCGGCGTCGATGGCGCGTGCGTTGCGGCCGCTGATCGCGGAGATCAGGCGCGACTTCCCGTTCGACGTGATCGACGCGCAATTCTTCTGGCCCGACGGCGTCGCTGCAGCGGCGCTGGGCTATCCCTTTTCGATCAAGGCGCGCGGCGCGGATATCCATTATTGGGGACGGCGGCGCGACAGCGGGCCGCAGATCGTGGCGGCGGCGCAAAAGGCGGACGGCCTGCTTGCGGTTTCGGCGGCACTCGCCGACGACATGACGGCGATCGGCATCGCGCGCGACACGGTGCGCGTTCATTATACCGGCGTCGACCTCGACCTGTTCGCGATCGCCGACCGCGACGCGGCAAAGACGGCGCTGGGGCTGTCCGGCCCGGTCGTCGCGACGGTGGGCGCGCTGATCGAGCGCAAGGGGCAGGCGCTGGCGATCGAAGCGATGAAGGCGCTGCCCGACGCCACGCTGCTGATCGTCGGCGAAGGGCCGATGCGCGCGGCCTATCAGGCGCAGGCGCGCGCACCGGGAAGGCGCGTGCATTTTCTGGGTGCGCAGCCCCACGCCGCCCTCCCCGCCATCCTCGCCGCAGCCGACGTGATGCTGCTGCCCTCGGCGTCCGAAGGGCTGGCCAATGCCTGGGTCGAGGCGCTGGCCTGCGGAACGCCGATCGTGATCGCCGACGTGGGCGGAGCGCGCGAACTGCTGCGCGACGACGGCGCGGGGCGGATCGTGGCGCGCACGCCCGAGGCGATTTCAGATGCCGTGAAAGAGCTGCTCGCCACGCCGCCGGACCGCGATGTCGTGCGGCGCGCGGCTGAGGGGTTTACCTGGGAAGCCAATAGCCAGGTGCTGTTCGAGCATTTGTCCGGGATTGCAGGGAAAGCAGCGTCATTGCGAGCGCAGCGAAGCAATCCAGACTGAACGTCAGGCGCCGCTCTGGATTGCTTCGCTGCGCTCGCAATGACGGGGAGTCAGAGCGGCATCAGCGCGGCGGCGATCCAGCGGTCTTCGGCGCGCAATACGCCCCAGGCGCGCGCGGCGGCGCGGCTGTCCATCGCCTCGACGCCGATGCCGAGCGCCTCGATCGCGGCGACGAAGGCGGGCGGCGGACGGAGCAGGCTGCTGCCCGTGCCGATCAGGATGAATTCGGGCGGCGGGCCAAAGGCAAGCAGATCGGCGATCGCGGCTTCGTCGATCGCGGGATCGGCCCATTCGCGCGCCCATAAGGGCGTGAGCAGCGCGCCTTCCATCGCGACGCCATCGACGCGGAAGCCGCGCCCCGCAAAGCCGGTGACCATCGGCCCCGCGCCCGCGCGATCGCGCGAGACGCGGACGCCGATATCCTTGCCCGCCATCAGTCGCGCGGGCCGACCCGTTCGGCGCCGCTGGCGACGCTGGCGGCGTTCGCCTTGCGATCGGGCGCACGCGGGGTGAGGCCGAGGGTGATGAGCAGCGACGACGACACGTAGATCGACGAGTAGGTGCCGACGACGATGCCGAGCATCATGGCGGCGGTGAAGCCGCGCAGCACATGGCCGCCCCAGATCAGCAGCGCGCCCAGCGCGATGAGCACGGTGATCGAGGTCATCACGGTACGCGGCAGCGTTTCGTTCACCGAAAGGTCGATCAGCGACTTCATGTCCATCTGGCGATATTTCCGCATATTTTCGCGGATGCGATCGTCGATCACCATCTTGTCGTTGATCGAGTAGCCGATGATCGTGAGCACGGCGGCGACGATGTTGAGATCGAATTCCAGCCGCGTGACCGCGAAGAAGCCGAGCGTCATCAGCACGTCGTGCAGAATGGCGACGGCGGTCGAGATGCCGAACTGCCATTCGTAGCGCAGCCACGAGAAGATCGCGATGCCGATGATCGCGAGCAGCACCGCGATGATGCCGTTGCGGATCAGTTCGTCCGAGACCTTGCCCGAGACGGTATCGGCCTTGTTGAACACGACGCCGGGATATTTGGCCGACAGCGCGCCCTGCACCTTGCGGACGACGGCATTGGTCGCGCCGGGATCCTCGCTCGCCGGGAGCGGCAGGCGGATCGACACGGTGTTGGGATCGCCGAACTGCTGGAGCTGGCCTTCGCCGACGCCCAGCCTGTCGACATCCGAGCGCACCTGATCGAGCTGCGGGACCTGCTGGAACTTGGCCTCGATCATCAGGCCGCCGACGAAGTCGACGCCGAGATTGAGGCCGCGCGTGGCGACCGCGCCGACCGCGAGCAGGGTCAGGAGCGCAGTGAGCCCGAAGGCCCAGAAGCGCAGCTTGACGAAGCCGAGATTGGTATTGTCGGGGACGAGTTTCAAAAGTCGCATGGTTCGCTCCCGCCCTTAAATGTTCATCTCGGTCGGGCGGTTCCTGCGGATCCAGCCGGCGACGAGCATGCGGGTGAAGGTGACGGCGGTGAACACCGACGTGGCGATGCCGATCAGCAGCACGATGGCGAAGCCCTTGATCGGCCCGGAGCCGAGCACGAGCATGATCAGGCCTGCGATCGCGTGCGTCACGTTCGCCTCGAAGATGGTGCGGCTGGCTTCCTTATAGCCATGTTCGACGGCCTGGACGACGCTGCGCCCGCGCCGCCGCTCTTCGCGGATGCGTTCGTTGATCAGCACGTTGGCGTCGACCGCGGTGCCGATGGTGAGCACGAAGCCGGCGATGCCGGGCAGCGTCAGCGTCGCGCCGAGCAGGCCCATGACGCCGAGGATCACGAAGATGTTAATCACCACGGCGAGGTTGGCGTAGATGCCGAAGCGGCCATAGGTGACGAGCATGAAGATGATCACCGCCACCGCCGCGATCGTCGAGGCGAGGATGCCCGCGCGGATCGAGTCAGCGCCGAGCTGCGGCCCGACGGTGCGTTCCTCGATCACCTTGAGCGCCACGGGCAGCTTGCCCGAACGCAGCGCGATGGCGAGCTGGTTGGCGCTTTCGACGGTGAAATTGCCGCTGATCTGCGCCTGACCGCCGAGGATCGGTTCGTTGATGTTGGGCGCCGACAGCACGCTGTTGTCGAGGATCATCGCGAAGGGCTTGCCTGTATTTTCCTGCGTGACCTTCGCGAACTTGCGGCCGCCCTGCCCGTCGAAGCGGATGTTGACGACGGGCATATTGGTGCGCTGGTCGAAGCCCTGCTGCGCGTCGATGAGCTGATCGCCCGATATCATCACCTGGCGGTGGACGGCGATCGCCTTGGGTCCATTACCCGGCGCATCGGGATAAGGCAGGATCTGGCTGCCGACCGGCGCGTGGTTCTGCGCGATGTCGGTGGCGGTCGCGGTCAGATCGACCATCTTGAATTCGAGCTTGGCGGTCTTGCCGAGCAGCTGCTTGAGCGCTTCGGGGTTCTGGAGGCCGGGGACCTGCACCAGAATGCGCGTCGCGCCCTGGCGGATGATCGTCGGCTCCTTGGTGCCCATTTCGTCGATGCGCTTGCGGACGACCTCGGTCGCGACCTGCATCGCGCTGTTGGTCGCGGCGGCAAGGCCGGCCGGGGTCGGCGTGACGATGACGCGGCTGCTATCCTCGACCTTCACGTCCCAGTCGCGCTGGCCGGTGACGCCGACGCCCTGGGTCAGCGCGCGGACGCGCTCGACCGCGGCATCGGTCTGCGCCTGATCGCGGACGAGGAAGGCCAGCCGGCCGCCCTGCGTCGAGATATCGCCGATATCGATGCGGGGGTTGCCGCGCCGCATCTCGGTGCGGATCGTTTCCTGCATCTGTTCCAGACGCTGCTTGGCGATATCGGTCGAATCCGCCTCGAGCAGCAGGTGGCTGCCGCCCGACAGATCGAGCCCCAGATTGACGCGGGGCGCGGGCAGCCATTTGGGCCAGGCCGATTCGGGAACAAGGCTGGGCACCGCCATCATCACACCGAGGATGACGACGGCGAGAATCCCCACCACCTTCCAGCGCGGGAAATCGAGCATCAGTCGTTTGCCGGCTTTCCGCCGCCGAGCGGCGTGATGTCCGTCAACGTCGACTTGACCGCGCGGACGCGCACGCTGGGCGCCAGCTCGATCTCGACGAACTCGTCCTCGACCTTGGTCACCTTGCCGACGAGGCCGCCGCCGGTGACGACGCTATCGCCCTTCTTGGCGGCATCGATCATCGCGCGATGCTTCTTCATCCGCTGCTGCTGCGGACGGATCAGCAGGAAGTAGAAGATGACGAAGATGAAGAGCAGCGGCACCATCTGCACGAAGAAGGCGCCCGTGCCTGCGGCGGACGCGCCGCCTGCGGCCTGTGCGAAAGCGGGGGTTGCGAACATCGTTTTCTTTATCGCCTGATCAGGGAGGGACAGCCCAAAGTCCCCCGGAAAGCCGCGCGCCTATCACGTAAGGGCGCGGGGGCGCAACATTGGTTGCAGGGGGCGGGCGCACGCTCCCTGCTTGCGTCGGCGCGCGCATGGCCTTAAGGGGCGCGGCTCCGGACGTCGGCCGACAGGTCGAGTCCGCCTGGTCGGGGCGTAGCGCAGCCTGGTAGCGCATCACACTGGGGGTGTGGGGGTCGCAGGTTCGAATCCTGTCGCCCCGACCATTTCATCCTAAAGCCGCAGCATCGCACGGGCGCTGGACAAGCGCCGGGGCCGCGCGCAACCTCTTCCAGCTTCAGATGGATTTCCGGCGGCGCGGGGCTTGTCGTCCGCCGGCAACGTGCATGTCGCAGTAACAGGCGGCGGCATTCGGGTTCGCGCAACGGAGGGATGCCGGCCGCAGCCGGCGTGCCGCGAGTCGGAGGAGGACGAGGCATGACACGACAATATGGCCGCATGGCCGCGATCGGCATCATAATGGCCGGGGCGTTGCTTCCGGCGGCACCCGCATCGGCGCAGGCAAGCAATCTTCGCGACCTGATCGGCATCAGGGGATCGTCCGCCGAATCCGCGCTGGGGCAGCGCGGCTACAGCCTGACGCGCAACGCCAACGACCGATCCTACTGGTGGAACAGCGGATCGAAGGACTGCGTGTCCATGTATGTGTGGAACGGGCGCGTGCAGAATCTCGATCCGGCGACCAACAAGGATTGCGGCAAGGGCGGCAAGGGCGATGCCGTGGCGGCGGGCGTGATCGGCGCGCTGGTGATCGGTGCGATCGTCGCGGGCGCGGCGAGCAGCAACAAGCATCATGACGACGATTATTACGACAATGGCCGCTATGGCGATCGCTATGGCCAGTACAGCCCGGCGGACAATGTCGTCTGCTACCGGCGGCAGGCGACCTGCTATAAATATGGCGAATTCTCGTCGAAATGGACGCGCCGCGAGTTCGGCGGATACTGACCGGCAGATCGGGGAGAATGGATATGAAATCAGCGACCTACATGCTCGCGATCGCAATCCTCGCCACGGCGCCGGCGCAGGCCGCGACCAAGGCAAAAGCCAAGCGCGCAGCACCGGCGATCGCCGACAATCCGGCGCGCCACATCATCACCGACCGGCTGGGCAAGGACCTGACCGTGCGGCAGGTGGCAGTGCTCAACCTGGTGGCGCATGCGACCGCCGCCGCCGTGCTGTGCGACAGCATCGACATGAACGAGGAAGCCGTCAAAGGCGCGCTGACTGCGGTGATCAACGAAAGCCTGCCCGACCTGCCGACCGATGCGGACAAGAGCATGTTCCGCGACCGCACGCTGGTGGGCTTCGGGTCGCTCGTCGGGCTGATGATCGACGAGGCAGCGCCGCGCAAGGCCGCCTTCTGCAAGACCGCCGAGGAAGAGATGAGCGAGGAAGGCACCAAATCCTTCCTCAAGCCCGCCGCAAAGCCCACAAGCTGAAACGAAAGCCCCCGGCCGCAGCGCAGCCGGGGGCTTTTCCAGAAACCGATCGGGCCGATCAGGCGACGGTCAGCTGGACGTCGACATTGTTGCGCGTGGCGTTCGAATAGGGGCAGACCTGATGCGCCTTGGCGACGAGCTCCTCGGCCTGGTCGCGCGGGACGCCCGGCAGCGAGACTTCGAGCGCGATGGCGAGGCCGAAGCCGCCTTCCGAGCGCGGGCCGATGCCGACCGTCGCGGTGACGGCGGTGTCGGCGGGAACCTTGGCGGTGCCGCCCTGCGAGGCGACGAACTTCATCGCGCCGATGAAGCAGGCGGCATAGCCGGTCGCGAAAAGCTGCTCGGGGTTCACCCCGTCGCCGCCCGCGCCGCCCAGTTCCTTGGGGGTGGTCAGCTTGACGTCGACGGCGCCGTCGAGCGTGGCGCTGTGCCCGTCGCGGCCGCCGGTGGCGCGGGCGGAGGTCTGATAGAGGACGTTCACGGACATGAGGGCTTCCTTTCGTCTTTCGTCGGCTTTTATATCGTACACGATCAAATCGTGTGCTCGACAAATAGGCGCAGCGAGCATGGTGGTCAAGGCCTGCCATTATATCGTGTGCGATTTTTTTCGTTGCATCGCCGTTGCGAGCCAAGCGCGGCCATCCGGTGCGATTTCCGCCCTCGCGCAATGATGGAATGGATATAAAGATTTCTTTATATGTGGATTGACAGGCGCGCGGCTTTGCCTATCCTGAAGCTGTCGAGGTTCTTCGCGTCACCCCCGGGCGGTGCGGAGCTAAGACGGGAAGCCGGTGACGCCCCTCGGGGCCAGTCCGGCGCTGCCCCCGCAACTGTAAGCGGTGAGCGGCGGTCGATACGTGTCACTGATCCGGCAAGGATCGGGAAGGCCAGACCGCCGCTGCGATCCGTGAGCCAGGAGACCTGCCTCGTCAGATAACGTCCTCCGGCGGGGTGTCCGGTCAGGCCGCGTGCATGGCTGCGCCCGGCTTGCCGGCGGGTGCGGATTCCCGTGCATCGTGCGTCAGACCCCTCACCTTGCCCAACGCAAGGCTTGAAGACGATGACCGCGACTGTCGCCACCCTCGGTTTCCCCCGCATCGGCCCGCGCCGCGAACTGAAGTTCGCGCTCGAAAGCCACTGGTCAGGCAAAAGCAGCGCCGCCGCGTTGCTTGCCTCGGCAAGCGGACTGCGCGCCGCCGCATGGGCGCGCCAGAAGGCGCTGGGCGCCGATATCCTGCCCTCGGGCGATTTCTCGCTCTACGACCATGCGCTCGATACCAGCGCGATGGTGGGCGCCGTTCCCGCGCGCTACGGCTGGCACGGCGGCGACGTCGACCTCGCCACCTATTTCGCGATGGCGCGCGGCACGCAGGGTGCTGCCGACAAGGGGCATGACGGCTGCGCGCACGCGATCGACGCGACCGCGCAGGAAATGACCAAATGGTTCGACACCAACTATCATTATCTGGTGCCCGAGCTTGCCGCCGGCCAGCGTTTCGCGCTGTCGTCGACGCGCATCCTCGACCAGTTCGCCGAAGCGAAGGCGCTGGGCTATCAGACCCGGCCCGTCCTGCTCGGCCCCGTCACTTTCCTTTCGCTCGCCAAGGGCGAGGGCGTCGATCCGCTCGACCTGCTCGACGCGCTGCTCCCCGTCTATGAGGATGTGATCTGGAAGCTGGTCGCGCTGGGCGCCGACTGGGTGCAGATCGACGAGCCGGCGCTGGTGCTCGACCTGAGCGACGCGCAGCGCGACGCCTTCCGCCGCGCCTATGCCCGGCTGGCGACCAAGGGCGCCAAGCTGATGCTCACCAGCTATTTCGGCGGACTGGGCGACAATCTCGACCTCGCCGTCGCACTCCCCGTCCACGGCCTGCATGTCGATCTGGTCCGCGCGCCCGACCAGCTTGCCCCGGTCGCCGCGCGGCTGCGCGCCACGCAATTGCTGTCGCTGGGCGTGATCGACGGGCGCAACGTCTGGCGCGCCGATCTGGACGCGATCATCGATCGCATCGCCCCGATCGCGGCGACGCGCGACGTGGTGATCGCGCCGTCCTGCTCGCTGCTCCACGTCCCCGTCGACCTTGCGCTCGAAACCGCGCTCGACCCGCAGGTGAAGCAGTGGCTGTCCTTCGCCGCGCAGAAGATCGGCGAGCTCGCGACGATCGCCAAAGCGCTCAACCAAGGGCGCGACGCGGTCCGCGCCGAGCTGGAGGACTCGCGGGTGGCGGCGGCCGCGCGCCTCACCTCGCCGCTGATCCACGATCCCAGGGTGCAGGCGCGCGTCGCCGCCGTCGACGCGGCGATGACGCAGCGGACATCGCCCTTCGCCGCGCGCAAGGCGGCGCAGCAGGCGCGGCTCGGCCTGCCCGCCTTCCCGACCACCACGATCGGGTCCTTCCCGCAGACCGCCGAGGTCCGCCACGCCCGCGCGCTCCACGGCAAGGGCGAGCTCGACGCGGCCGGCTATGAGGCCTTCCTGCGCGATGCGACGCGCGATGCCGTCGCCTGGCAGGAGGAAATCGGGCTCGACGTGCTCGTCCATGGCGAGTTCGAGCGCAACGACATGGTGCAATATTTCGGCGAGCAGCTTGCCGGATTCGCCTTCACGCGCGCGGGCTGGGTGCAAAGCTATGGATCGCGCTGCGTGCGCCCGCCCCTGCTGTTCGGCGACGTCTCGCGGCCCGATCCGATGACGGTGGACTGGTGGCGCTATGCCCAGTCGCTGACCGCCCGGCCGATGAAGGGGATGCTGACCGGCCCCGTCACCATCCTCAACTGGTCCTTCGTGCGCGACGACCAGCCGCGCGAGGCAAGCTGCCGCCAGATCGCGCTCGCGATCCGCGACGAGGTGGTCGACCTCGAGGCCGCCGGCGCGCAGATCATCCAGATCGACGAGGCGGCGCTGCGCGAGGGCCTGCCGCTGCGCCGCGCCGACTGGCAGCATTATCTCGACTGGTCGGTCGACTGCTTCCGCATCGCCGCCTCTGGCGTGGGCGACGAGACGCAGATCCACACGCATATGTGCTATTCGGAGTTCAACGACATCCTGCCCTCGATCGGGGCGATGGATGCCGATGTGATCTCGATCGAGACGGCGCGGTCGCGGATGGAACTGCTCGGCGCCTTCGCCAGCTATGCCTATCCCAACGATATCGGGCCGGGCGTCTACGACATCCACGCGCCGCGCATCCCGGCCGAAGGCGAGATGGCCGAATTGCTCACGCTCGCGGCGAAGCGCGTGCCCGCCGCGCAATTGTGGGTGAACCCCGATTGCGGGCTCAAGACGCGCAAGTGGGACGAGGTGAAGCCCGCGCTGGTCGCCATGGTCGGCGCGGCGCAGCGCCTGCGCGTGAAGGCGGCCTATGACGCGCAGTGAGGATCGGCCCGAGGGGCAGCCGACGGTGCGCGTCACCGCCATGCCCGCCGATGCCAATGTCTATGGCGACATTTTCGGCGGCTGGCTGATGGCGCAGATGGACCTGGCGGCATCGTCGGTGGCGTCGCGCCATGCGGGCGGCCGCGCGGTGACGATCGCGGTGGAAGGCATGGCCTTCCACCGCCCCGTCTTCGTCGGCGACGAGCTTTCGGTCTTCGCGCGGCTGGTGAAGGTCGGCCGCACCTCGATGCAGGTCGAGGTCGAGGCCTGGGCGCGCGATCGCCATTCGGACGAGGAGAACAAGGTGACTCACGCCAGCTTCTCCTTCGTCGCGATGGGACCGGATCGGCGGCCGCGCGCGGTGAAGCCGCTGGAGGTGGCGGGGGCGTAGGCGCCGCGTCATTGCGAGGCGGCGCAGCCGGCGAAGCAATCCAGATTCGGCGCCGGGCATCGTCTGGATTGCTTCGCTTCGCTCGCAATGACGGATTGTGGATAATTCTCTGTCCTACAGATAACCTATATGGTTATCATTCGCCGACTCGCAGGAGGCGGATGATGGATATCGACCAGATGATCGACGAACTGATCGGCCGGGAGGGCGGTTTTAGCAGCCACCCGGCCGATACGGGCGGCTCCACGCGCTGGGGCATCACGCAGGCCGTGGCGCGCGCCAACGGCTATGACGGCGACATGCGCGGCTTTCCGCGCGACGCGGCGGCCGCGATCTACCGACGGCGCTATTGGGAGAAGCCGGGCTATGCGCGCGTGGCGGCGGCCGCGCCCGATGTGGCGGCCGAACTGTTCGACACCGGCGTCAATATGGGGCCGGGGGTCGCGACCGGCTTTCTCCAGCGCGCGCTCAACGCGCTCAATCGCGACGCGAGCGACTATGCCGACATCGCCGTCGATGCCGTGATCGGCGACCACACCATCGCCGCGCTCACCGCCTTCATCGCCCGGCGCGGCAAGGCAGGCGAGGCCGTGCTGCTGAAGGCGCTCAATGCGCTGCAGGGCGAACGTTATATCCGCCTCGCCGAACGCCGGCCGGCGAACGAGGCGTTCCTTTATGGCTGGCTGGCCAACCGGCTGGCGTGATGCGCCACGTCCTCCGTTCGTGTCGAGCGTAGTCGAGACACGCATCCGCGGCGTCATGCGTCCCTCGACTACGCTCGGGACGAACGGGTCTCCTGATCCACGAACAAACCCCTTCCAACGAAAGGTCATCCCATGGCGCTTCTCGACGGCCTGCTCGGCCCCATCACCAGCATCATCGACAAGCTGATCCCCGATCCCAGGGCGCGCGACGCCGCAAAGCTGGAGCTGCTGCGCCTCGAAAGCAGCAACCAGCTCGAAGCGGCCAAGGCGCAGATGGCGGCGATCCTCGCCGAGGCGCAATCGGCCGATCCCTGGACCAGCCGGGCGCGGCCGAGCTTTCTTTACGTGATGTACGTGCTGCTGCTCTGGTCGATCCCGATGGGCATCCTCGCCGCGTTCCGGCCCGATGCGGCGCGGGCGATCGGCGCGGGGATGAACGCCTATCTCGCAGGCATCCCCGAGCCGCTCTATGCGCTCTTCGGCACCGGCTATCTCGGCTATACGATCGCGCGCCAGTGGGGGAAGGCGAAAGGCACCGACTGACGCCCGCCGCTCACTTCCTCCGCAGGCCGAGGAAAATGCGGATGCGGTCGAGCAGCGCACCGGCCTCGTCGAGCGGCTGGCAGTTGCGCGCGGCGGCGTCGCGATCGAGCAGCGCCAGCCCGCGCTGGACCGAGCGTTCGAGCGCGGCGCTGAGGCTGCTGTCCTCGCCGAGCAGCGATTCGATCGCGGTACGCGGCAGATCCAGCACCTCGGCGGGCGACAGCGCCGTCACCGTCACGGTGCGCGCCTCGCCCGTCATCATGCTGATCTCGCCCAGATATTCGCCGGGGCCGATGCGGCCGTAGAAGGTGCGGCTGCCATTCTTCTCCAGCCGGGTCACTTCGAGGATGCCCGATCGGATGACGTAGAGCGACGCGCCGTGGCTGCCCTGCTCGAACAGCGTCTCGCCGACGCTGAGCGTGCGTTCCGCCAGCGCGTCGGCGAGCTTGCCGACCTGTTCCATGTTGAGCGATTCGAAGAGGACGAGGCCGGCGAGCAGGCTGGCGTCCGTCCCCGGCGGGCCATCCTGCACATTGGCGTGGCGGAAGAGCCGCCGCACCTGCCGCAGCAACTGGCTGCGCGCGGTCGACAGCGCCGAGGTCGAGGCGACGAAATAGGTGACGCCGAAAGTTGTCGTGCGCGCGCCGACATATTTGATCGAGACCGACGGCGTCGGCTGATCGAGGATCGCGGGCGAAAGCTGGATCGCCTGCCAGATGAGGTTCATCAGCACTTCCGACCGCGCCGCCGACTGGGTGGGAATCTCGACCGTGGCGGCGCGGCGCGCGGTGGGCACGCTGCGGTTGATGATCTGGCTCCTGGCGACGATGCTGTTGGGAATGGTCGCCAGATCCTCGCCGTCGGTCTGGATGCGCACCGAGCGCCAGTTCATCTCGACCACCGTCCCTTCGGGATGATCGCCGATGCTGACGCGGTCGCCGACATGGAAGGGCTGTTCCAGCCCCACCGCGATCCCCGAAAACACGTCCGACAGCGTATTCTGCAGCGCGAGGCCAAGCACGATCGCGATCACGCCCGATGTGGCGAGCAGCCCCCTGACCGGCACGTCGAGCACTGAATTGAGGATGACGAGCACGGCGGTGAGATAGATCGCCCCCGCGAGCAGATCGGAAAACAGCCGCGCCTGCCGCGACCGTGCGTCGCGGCCCAGCGCCATCACCGTCAGGATCGCGACGAAACGCGCGCCGATCAGCCACCAGAGGACGGCGAGCGCGCGCAACCATGCGCCGTCGGGCGCAGTGCCGATCTGGTTGTCCATCGGCAGCGGCGTGGTGCCGCGATACAGCAGATAGCCGCCGATGACCGCGAGCAGCACCGCCTCGCACGCGATCTTCACGCTCAGCGGGCGCGACCGGACGACGAACACCGCGATCAGCGTCAACGCCAGCAGCGCAGCGGGCATCAAGGCAAGCCCCATGCGATCCTCCCCCGGGCATGACCGCCCGGCCGCAGTCTGGCGCAGCGCCGCGCGACAGCCAATCTGCAATCTTGCATTGCGCGAAAAGAAAGGTCAGCGGCGGACGGATTGGCCGCGCTTTCGGATCGAGGGACTTTGATGACGACATTGCTGCTGCTCATCGCCTCCAACAGCTTCATGACGATCGCCTGGTACGGGCATCTCAAATTCCCGCAGGCGCCGCTGTGGCTGGTGATCCTGGCGAGCTGGGGGATCGCCTTCGTCGAATATTGCTTCGCGGTGCCCGCCAACCGGATCGGCTATGCCCATGGGCTGACCGGCGGCCAGTTGAAGATCATGCAGGAATGCGTGACGCTGGCCGTCTTCGCGATCTTCGCCGTGCTGGTGCTGAAGGAGCCGGTGGGCTGGCGCTACCTTGGCGCCTTCGCCTGCATAATCGGCGCGGCGGGCTTCATGTTCGTCGGCAAGACGCACTGATTGCAGGGCGCCCGGGCGCTTCCCATATGGCGGCCAGACCCAATCAGAGCGGGACTTGAATGAGCGACAGTTTGAAATGGCACGGCACGACGATCCTGTCCGTGCGCAAGAACGGCAAGGTCATCGTCATCGGCGACGGCCAGGTTTCGATGGGGCAGACGGTGATGAAGCCCAATGCCCGCAAGGTGCGCCCGCTGGGCGACGGCAAGGTGATCGCCGGCTTCGCAGGCGCGACCGCCGACGCCTTCACATTGTTCGAGCGGCTGGAAGCGAAGCTGGAGCGACATAACGGCCAGCTGATGCGCGCCGCCGTCGAGCTGGCGAAGGACTGGCGGACCGACAAATATCTCCGCAACCTCGAGGCGCTGATGATCGTCGCCGACAAGGACGTGACGCTGGTGCTGACCGGCAATGGCGACGTGCTGGAGCCGGTGGGCGGGATCGCCGCGATCGGATCGGGCGGCAACTACGCCCTGTCGGCCGCGCGCGCGCTCGACGACTATGAAGCCGATGCCGAGGTGATCGGCCGCAAGGCGATGAAGGTCGCCGCCGACATCTGCGTCTACACCAACGAGAATGTGACGATCGAGACGCTGGATTCCATCTGACGAGTCCAGATCGCCGTTCGTGTCGAGCGAAGTCGAGACACGTTATTCCTGCCCCAGAACGTCCCTCGACTTCGCTCGGGACGAACGGAAATATGAACCCATGAACGAATCCCTCACCCCCAAGGCCATTGTCGCGGCGCTCGACGCGCACATCATCGGCCAGAACGACGCCAAGCGCGCGGTTGCCGTGGCGCTGCGCAACCGCTGGCGCCGCCAGCGGCTGGGCGCCGATCTGCGCGACGAGGTCACCCCCAAGAACATCCTGATGATCGGGCCGACCGGCTGCGGCAAGACCGAGATCAGCCGTCGCCTCGCCAAGCTGGCCGACGCGCCCTTCGTCAAGGTCGAAGCCACCAAGTTCACCGAGGTCGGCTATGTCGGCCGCGACGTCGAGCAGATCGCGCGCGATCTGGTCGAGGAAGCCGTGCGGCTGGAGAAGGACCGCCGCCGCAGCGCGGTGAAGGACAAGGCCGAGGAGGCGGCGATGAACCGCCTGCTCGACGCGCTGACCGGCAAGGATGCGAGCGAGGCGACGCGCACCGCCTTCCGCCAGCGCTTCCGCGACGGCCATCTCGACGAGACCGAGATCGAGATCGAATTGCAGGCCACGCCGCAAATGCCCTTCGAGATGCCGGGCAATGGCGGCCAGATCGGCATGATCAATCTGGGCGACATGATGGGCAAGGCCTTTGGCGGCGGCCAGACCAAACGCCGCAAGCTGAGCGTCCGCGCCGCGTGGGACAAGCTGGTCGACGAGGAAGCCGAAAAGCGCATGGACCAGGACGAGGTGAGCCGCATCGCGCTTGCCGACGCCGAGGCCAATGGCATCGTCTTCCTCGACGAGATCGACAAGATCGCGGTCAGCGACGTGCGCGGCGGCTCCGTCAGCCGCGAAGGCGTGCAGCGCGACCTGCTGCCGCTGATCGAGGGCACGACCGTCTCGACCAAATATGGGCCGATGAAGACCGATCACATCCTCTTCATCGCCAGCGGCGCCTTCCACGTCGCCAAGCCGAGCGACCTGCTGCCCGAACTGCAGGGCCGCCTGCCGATCCGCGTCGAGCTGACCGCGCTGACCGAGGAGGATTTCGTCCGCATCCTCAGCGACACGAAGGCCAGCCTGCCGCAGCAGTACAAGGCGCTGATCGGCACCGAGGGCGTCGAGATCGGCTTCGCCGACGACGGCATCCGCGCCATCGCCCGCATCGCCGCCGAGGTGAACGCGCAGGTCGAGAATATCGGCGCGCGCCGGCTGCAGACAGTGATGGAGAAGCTGCTGGAGGAAGTCAGCTTCGACGCCGAGGACCGCCAGGGCACGACGCTGACCATCGACGCCGCCTATGTCGACAGGCAGCTCGCCCCGATCGCGCGGAACACCGACCTGTCGAAATATGTGCTGTAAGGCGGGGGGTGCTTAGCCCCTTCATCGCCGTTCCCGCGCAGGCGGGGATGACGGAAGGGGGCGGCGCCCGATGCTCCTCCCGTTCGGGCTGAGCTTGTCGAAGCCCTCCCTTTCTCCGCGCGGAAGAAGAAGGAAAGGGCTTCGACAGGCTCAGCCCGAACGGCGGCTAGGGTCGTGCGCTTGTGCCCGCGCCCCCGCCGGTTTTCGCGTCGGGCAGCACGACCATCGACCAGCTCTTGCCCGGCTGAAGCCAGTTGAGCGCGGTTGCCTGAATGTCGGCGGGGGTGATGCGCTTCAGGTCGGCGGGCACCGAATAGATCGTCGCCAGCCGCGCGCGATCCCAGCTCGTCGCGCTGTAGCGGTCGATGCCGAAAGCGTTGCTGTTCGACGCGCGGACGAAATATTGCAGCAGGGGGCCGACCGCGCGGCCAAGTTCGTCCGCGCTCACCGGATTGGCGGCGAGATCGGCCGCGATATCCTTCGCCATCGTCAGAAAGCTGTCGACGCGGTCGGGCCGAAGGCCGGTGCCCGCGATCACATAGCCGCCGGTCTCCAGATCGCGCGGCCAGACGCTGTTGACGCTGGGCGAATAGCTGCCGCCCTCCTGCTGGCGGAAACGCTCGAACAGCCGATCAGAGAAGATCGCCGCCAGCACGTCGAGCTTGCGCGCCTCGAACACGTCCTTCAGCCCGCCCCCCGTCGGCCAGGCGATCACGGCGGCCGCCTGATCCTCCGGCCCGGCATGATGCGCGACGAAGGGCTTCGCATCATGCGGCGGGAAGGACGGGCGCCGCGCCGCCGGATCGATCGGCGGGCGCGTGCGGCGCGGCAGCGCGCCGAAGGTCTCGGTCGCCGCGATGATCGCGTCGGGCAACTGGAAATCGCCGAACACCAGCACCTCGATCGGCCCGGTCCGGAGGATCGGTTCCCAGAAGCTGCGGAAAGCCTGCGGCGTCAGCGCCTCGATCGCGGCGCGATCGGGCGCTTTCCAGCGCCGGTCGCCGCCGCGCAGGATCGAGGGCAGATCGCGCCCCATCACCGAGAGCGGCGAGGCGCTTGCGCTGTCGTAATTGGCGAGCATCGCCGCGCGCGCGCGGACGATCGGGCGCGGATCCCAACCGGGGAAGGCCAGCTTGTCGGCGAGCAGCAGCAACTGGTTCCTGAGATCGGCGGCGGTGGTATTGCCGCGCAGCTCGAACGCATCCTCATCGATGCCGAATCCCATACTGACCTGATAGCCCGAGGTCAGACGGTCCAGCTCCTCCTGCCCCAGATCGCCGATGCCGCTGGCGACCATCCCGGCCTGTCCGCTCCACGCCAGCGTCGGGCGATCGGTCGGCAGGCCGAGCAGTCCGTTACCGAAGCGGACGAGGACACTGACCTTGCCGGCTTCGGACGTATTGGGAAACAGCACCAGCCGGACGCCGTTCGACAGCTCGATGAAATTGACCCCGCGCGCGTCGCTGGGGTCGCGGCGGACGACCGATCCCGGATCGCCCAGACGCGGCAGGCTGTCGAAGCTGACCGGCGCCTGATCGGCGACGGCGAGCGCGTCCTTCGACACATCTTCGGTGAGCAGCGTCGCCAGCCGCGCCTCGGCATCGGGATCGGCCCTGGGCAGCACCATCACCGCGCGCGTGGTGACGCCGGTGAACAGGCGCTTCGTCGCGTCCTGGATCAGTTCGGGCGTGAAGCTGCCCTTCATGGCACGGAAAATGTCGAGCGCGGCCTTGGGCGACGTCACCGTCTCGCGAATGTCGACGGCGTTGACGAGATCGTCGGCCAGCTTCGCGCCGCGCGCGGTCGGGGCCTGCGCGGCCGCCGCCGCCATCGCCAGATCGATCTCGCCGACCTCGCGGTCGATCTCGGCCTGCTTGGGCGGCTGGAGCAGCGCCTCCGCGATCACCGCGCGCACGTCATGCACCGCGCCCGGCCAGTCGTCGCCCAGCGGCACGATGCCGACGAAGGTCGCATCGGCCGATCGCGACACGTCGTCGCGGTCGACCTGCGCCTGCAGGAAGCTGCCCCCGGCGCGCGCGCGCGTCTCCAACCGGCGGTTGATCAGCCGCGTCGCGAGGATGTCGCGCATCAGCCCCTGATTATAGGCGATCGTATCGGCCTTCTGCTTCCAGGGCCGGAGCGTCGCCATCGTGATCATCGGCGGCAGCGAAGGATCGACCATCACCGCGCTGGTCCGCCCGCCCGCCTCGGGCCGCCCGAAATCGGGCTGCTTCGGCTTCGGCCCCTTGCCGCGCCAGCTGGCGAAGGTAGCGCGGACCATCTGTTCGAACAGGCGCGGATTGCCGTCGCCCGCGATCACCACCACCGTGCGATCGGGCCGGTACCAGCGATCGTGGAAGGCGCGCAGGCTGGCGGCGCTCGCATCGGTCAGGCTCTGCGTCGTGCCGATCGGCGCGCGATCGGCGAGCGGCTGGCCGGCGAAGAACAGCGCGCGCGTCGCATCGTCGACGCGCACGGCCGGGCCGAAGCGCTCGCGCGCCTCGTCGAGCACGATCTGGCGCTCGCTGTCGACCGTCGCCTTGTCGATGATCGGGCCGGACATCATGCCGGCAAGGATGTTGAGGCTTTCGCGCAGCCCGCCGCGCGTGGCGGCGGGAAGATCGAGCTTGTAGACGGTCTGCGTCGCCGTGGTCTCGGCATTGCTGTCGCTGCCGAAGGTCGCGCCCAGCCGCTGCCAGGTCCGCTTCGCCTCGCCGTCGCGCACGAAGGTCGAGCCGCGGAACGACAGATGCTCGATGAAATGGGCGTAGCCGCGCTCGTCATCCGCCTCCATCAGCGAGCCGACGTCGACGCGCACGCGGATCGAGACCTGCCCCGGCGGCGCGCCGTTGCGGCGCACGGCATAGCGGATGCCGTTGGGGAGCGTGCCGAACGCCCAGTCGCGATCGATGGGAACGTCCGACCCCTTGTAGAGCCAGGGCTTGCCCCGGCTCCCCGCGCCGGCGCCGCCGCCGCCCGTGCCGACAGTCGCGCAGCCGCCAAGGCCGAGCGACAGGATGAGCAGCGGAGCGACGAAGCGCGCCAGGCGCCGGCACGAGGGGAACATCGCGCCGGCTTACCGGGCTTTTTCAACGGTTGGAAGGCGGCGGCGCACGACCGCCGCCGATTTCACCGCGCGCGGGTGACCGCGCCCTTGTGGGCGCCGACACCGTTACGGCGCGGACCATGACGGAACGGACGCTTCGGACGGTCGCCCGCCGGCCGCTCGCCGCCACCGGGACGGCCATTGCGGCCATGATCGCTGCGGCCATGATCTTCGCGACGCTCGCCCCTCGGCGCGTTGGACGGCTTGGGCAGCGACGCCTTCTGCGCCATGAAGTTCTCGGGCAGCGGCACGGGCTCGAGCTTGATGCGCGTCAGCTTCTCGATCCCGCGCAGATAGGCGCGCTCTTCCTCGTCCACGAAGCTGATCGCGATGCCGTCGGCCCCGGCGCGCGCGGTGCGGCCGATGCGGTGGACATATTGCTCGGCGACGTTGGGCAGCTCGAAGTTGAAGACATGGCTGACGCCCGACACGTCGATGCCGCGCGCAGCGATGTCAGTCGCGACGAGGATCTTGATCCGGCCGTCGCGGAAGGCCTGGAGCGCGGCGGTGCGCTGCGGCTGGCTCTTGTTGCCGTGGATCGCGGCGCAGCCGATGCCGGCCGCCATCAGATGCTTCACCACCTTGTCCGCGCCGTACTTGGTGCGGGTGAAGACGAGCGCGCGATCGATCGGCTCGGCGCGCAGCGTGAGCGTGAGCAGCGCCTGCTTCTCGGCCTGATTGACGAAGGTGACGAACTGGCGGACGCGCTCGGCGGTCGAGGCGACGGGGGTCACCGCGACCTTGACCGGATCGGTCAGGAAGCGGTCGCCCAGCTCGGCGATCGTCTTGGGCATGGTCGCCGAGAAGAAGAGCGACTGGCGCTTTTCCGGCAGCAGCTTGTCGATGCGCTTCAACGCGTGGATGAAGCCGAGGTCGAGCATCTGATCGGCCTCGTCGAGGACGAAGATCTCGACATTGCGCAGGCTCAGCGCGCGCTGGTCGATCAGGTCGAGCAGGCGGCCGGGCGTGGCGACGAGGATGTCGACGCCGGGACGCAGCTTGTTGATCTGGCGGCCGATCGGCACGCCGCCGAACACCGTTTCGACCGACAGGCGCAGGAAGCGCGCATAGTCGCGGAACGAGGTGGCGATCTGCGCCGCCAGCTCGCGCGTCGGCGAAAGGATGAGCATACGGCAGCCGCCGATCGGGGTCGGCTTGGGATGGCGCGCGAAATAATCGAGGCTGGGCAGCGCGAAGGCCGCGGTCTTGCCGGTGCCGGTCTGCGCGATGCCGCACAGGTCATGGCCTTCCAGAAGCGGCGGGATCGCCTTCTGCTGGATCGGCGTGGGGTTTTCGTAACCCTTGGCGGCAAGCGCCTTCAGGATCGGCTCGGCAAGGCCGAGATCGGAAAACTTGGTCATGGAATACCTTCAAAAAGGCGCAACGCAGCGCGCACGGCGGCGGGCCACGAGACGCGGGGTCTTGTGACGACCCGCGTGATAGGGAAGCCTTGGGCTTGGGAGCGCATATAGGGGCGGCCGGGCTCGATCACCGAGCTGTTCACGCTGCCGCCGCCTGCGGGAAATCCCGTGCGCAGGGGCCATATGGCTGTCGATCAAGGCGAAAGCAAGGCGGCGGTGCGGATTTGGTGCCACCTGCCGGTGGCAGACGCCTAAAGCCGCGCGAGCTGGAGCAGTTGCTTGTCGCCGACCCATTGCGCGTTGAGCCTCGCCAGCGTCGCGCTTTGGGCGGCGGGGTCGCCGGCCGCGCCTTGCGCCTGCGCCAGCCCCCACAGCGCCCAGCCATTGCCGGGCCGCTCGACCAGCGCGCGCTGGAAGGCCGCGATCGCGCCCTTCGCGTCGCCGGCCTTGAGCAGCGATGCGCCGACCGACGCCTCGATCGGCTGATGCCAGACCGGCGGTTCGTTATAGCCGAAGGCGAGATCGATCGCGTTGGCCCTGGCGAACTGCTTCGCGGCGTCGCGGTAGCGCCCCGCGCCGAAGGCGATGCGGCCGAGCGCCATATGCTCGGCGATGATCGCGGCGGCGCGCATGTCCGGATCGATCTTCACCCGCCCGCGCTCGGCACGCATCGCCGCGATCTCGCGCATCGCCGCCTTCCTATCCCCGTCGCGGCCCAGCGCCTCGGCGCGCAGCGCGTACCAGAGCTGGCGCGCGATCGGCGCGGTCATCGGCGGCGCGGGCATGGCCAGCATCTCCGCCGTGGTCGCGAACTGCGCGCGCGCCTGCATCGCCGTCACCAGGAAGATTTGGCCACGGCCCGACCTGGCGAGCATTTGGGGAGTGACCGATGCTTCGAGCGCTGCGGCATGCCTGAGCGCGCCGGCCTTGTCGCCGATCTGTTCGGATGCCGAGACCATGAAATGCGTATGGTGCCGGAAATAGCCGTAGAAGGGCTCCGCCTCGCCCAGCTTCGTCGCCATCGCGTCGTCGGCGACCACGGCCTGCTCGTTGACCTTCAGCGCATCGGCGAAGCGCCCGATGCCATAATAGGTATGGCCGGGCATGTGGATGAGATGCGCCGAGGCAGGCGATGATCTGGCGAGCCGATCGGCCGCCTGCTCGGCAAGGCCCGGGTTCACCGAAGCCTCAGTCAGGTGGATGTAGAGATGCTGCGCCTCGGGCTGGTCGGGATTGCGCGCGAGCACGGTCTGGACGAGGTAGATGGCGCGCGCGCCCCATGGACGCGGCTTGGCGCCGCCCTTCTCCCAATAGTCCCACGGCCGCACTTCCATCGCCGCCTCGGCCGCCATGACCATCAGCACGTCGTCGTCGGGATTGGCGTTGGAGATGGCGCGCATCGCCTCGGCAAAGCGGATGCCGTGGACGCCGAGCGCATCCTTCTTCGGCGCACCGGGCGCGTAGCGATCGTCGAGCGCCTTCGCCAGATCGCGCTCGAGGGGACTGAGATTGGTCGCCGCCAGCGCCGTCTGCGTCACTGCCCGCGCCTCGGCGACGCGGCCGGGGCCGAGCGGTCCGCTGTTGATATAAGGCCCCATCGCCAGCGCCTTGCCCCACAGGCACATGGTGCATTGCGGATCGGCGGCCGCGCCCTGCGCGAAGCTGCGTTCGGCCTTCTCGAATTCATAGCCGTAGAGGAAGGCGAGGCCTTGATCGAAATAGCGCTGCGCGACGGGCGTGGCTGCCGAAACCGGAAAGTGGACGGGGGCCAGCCCCTCGACCAGCGGCATCGGCCTGGTCCCCGCCGGCGCCTCGCTGCTTTCCGTCCCGGCGGCGAAGCAGCCATTGGCCTTGGCCCATGTCGGGTCGAGCCGCGCCATCATCGCGGCATCGGGCACGGGATAGGCGAAAGCCGCCTGCAGCCCGAGCGCGGCCATCGCCACGCCGCCCGCCATCGCACCGCCAAGCCAATATCGGTTCATCGCGCATCCCCCCGCCGCAGCGCTCCCATCCTACTCCGCAGCGGCACCGGGCGGAAGCGGCGACGCGAACGCGACGGACTTCCCTTCGCGCGCCGGCTCTGCGAAACCGGCGGCACAGGGAGAAACCAATGACCTATCCGTCGCTTGCCGCCGTCATCGCCTTCGCGCTCGCCGCCACCGCCGCGCCTGCCGCGCTGACGCCGCCCGAGAAGAAGATCGTCGCGACGGTCGATGCCGGGAAAGAACAGAGCATCGCGCTGCTCGAGCGGCTGGTGAACGTCAATTCGGGCTCGCTCAACCTTGCGGGCGTGACCGAGGTCGGCCGGATGATGCGCGCCGAGCTGGAGCCGCTGGGCTTCGAGGTGCGCTGGGTACCGATGGCGGCGGCCAAGCGCGCAGGACATATCGTCGCGGTCCACAAGGGCAACGGGCGCGGCAAGCGCATGCTGCTGATCGGCCATCTCGACACGGTGTTCGAGAAGGATTCGCCTTTCCAGACGTTCGTCCGCAAGGGATCGAAGGCCGAAGGGCCGGGCGCCGGCGACGACAAGGGCGGCATGGTGGTGATGGTTGCCGCGTTGCGCGCGATGCAGGCCGCCGGCACGCTCAAAAATGCGGACATCGAGATCGTGCTGACCGGCGACGAGGAGGATTCGGGCGATCCGATCGCGATCGCGCGCGCCGACCTGATCGCAGCGGGCAAGCGCGCCGACGCCGCGCTCGATTTCGAGGGGCTGATCGTCGACAACGGCGTCGACATGGGATCGATCGCGCGGCGCAGCTCGTCGAGCTGGACGCTCACCGTCACCGCGCGCGGCGGCCATTCGAGCGGCATCTTCAGCGACGCCGCCGGTTTCGGCGCGGTCTATGAGATGGCGCGCATCCTCGATCAGTTCCGCCGCGAGCTGCGCGAGCCCAACCTCACCTACAATGTCGGCCTCGTCACCGGCGGATCGCGCGCAGAGCTCGACGACGGCGGCATCCGCGCGACCGCAGCCGGCAAAAGCAACATCATCGCCGAAAAGGCGATCGCGCGTGGCGACATGCGCACGCTGAGCGACGAGCAGACCGAGCGGACGCGCGCGAAAATGAAGGCGATCGTCGCCACCCCGCTGCCCGGCGCGACCTCGACGATCGTCTTCGAGGAGGGCGGCTATCCGGCGATGGCGCCCACCGACGGCAACCGTGCGCTGCTCGCGCGCCTGAATGGCGTCAACCGCGACCTCGGCCTGGCCGAGATGCCCGCGCTCGACCCGCTCAAGCGCGGCGCGGGCGACATCGCCTTCGTCGCGAAGGATGTCGACGGGCTGGTCGGCCTCGGCACGGCGAGCGAAGGCGATCATGCGCCGGGCGAGACCGTCGACCTCGACAGCATCCAGCGCCAGGCCAAACGCGCCGCAATCCTGATGAGCCGCCTCGCCGCGACGCCGCGCTGAGGGACGACCTCATAAATGCTCTTGCCCGACACGATCGTCATTGCGAGCACAGCGAAGCAATCCAGGCGATGCCCGGCGCCCCACTGGATTGCTTCGCTGCGCTCGCAATGACGGAAGGAGCCGGCGTCGATACGGCTGCCTCCAGCCTGCGCTGGAGCACATCGTGGACGGAAACCCAGCGTTGCCGCCAGCAGCCCCTGTTATGGCTTGATCGCGCGCGCGGCTCGCCCCACATGGCGGGCATGTTGATCGAGACCGAAGCGACACCGAACCCCGCGACCGTCAAGTTCCTGCCGGGCCGCATCGTGATGGACGCCGGGACGCGCGATTTCGCGAGCCCCGAGGAAGCCGAGGCATCGCCGCTGGCCGAGGCGCTGTTCACGCTGGGCGATGTCGAAGGCGTGTTCTTCGGGCGCGACTTCGTATCGGTCACCGCCGCGCCGGGTTCCGAATGGCGCGACCTGAAGCCGCAGGTGCTGGCCGTCCTCCTCGACCATTTCGTCGCCGACATGCCGCTGTTCCGCCCCGGCAGCGCGGCGGGCATCGCGATCGACGCCGAAGAGGATTTCGCCGACAATCCCGAGGACGCCGAAATCGTCGAGCAGATCCGCGACCTGATCGAGACGCGGGTGCGCCCCGCCGTCGCCAATGACGGCGGCGACATCGTCTATCGCGGCTTCGACAAGGGCACCGTCTATCTGCGCATGCACGGCGCCTGCGCCGGCTGCCCCTCGTCCACGGCCACGCTCAAGCAGGGCATCGAATCGCTGCTCAAACATTATGTGCCCGAAGTGACCGAGGTCCGCGCCATCTGAGTGCGTTCCCGCGATTTCCATCTTTCTCGATCAAGGACTGAAAACATGGCTGCTCCGCTGTCGCCCGAAGGGCTCGACCTCATCTTCCGCAAGGCGCGCACCTATAACGGCTATACCGACCGGCCCGTGACCGAGGCTCAGCTGCACGAGATCTGGGATCTGATGAAGATGGGGCCGACCTCGGCCAACCAGCTTCCCGCGCGCCTGATCTGGTGCGTCAGCCAGGACGCGAAGGACAAGCTGGCCGCGCTGTCCTCCGGCACCAACGGCGAGAAAATCCGCAAGGCGCCGGTGACCGTGATCATCGGGATGGACGAGAATTTCCACGAGCATCTGCCCGAGCTGTTTCCGCACGTCGACGCCAAGAGCTGGTTCGAGGGCAATCTGGAACTGCGCAAGACGCACGCGATGCGCAACAGCTCGCTGCAGGGCGCCTATTTCATCATCGCGGCGCGCGCGCTGGGGTTCGATACCGGGCCGATGTCGGGTTTCGACAACGCCGCCGTCGATGCCGCCTTCTTCGCCGACACGCCGGCCGTGAAGTCCAACTTCATCTCGACGTTGGGCTACGGCGATCCTTCGACCATCTTCGATCGCCTGCCTCGCCCGGCCTTCGAGAAGTTCAACAAGATCGCGTAAATCTTGCGGACGCTTGCGATCGAGACAGCGACCACCGCCTGCTCGGTCGCGCTCTGGGAAGATGGCGCGCTCGTCGACGCCCGGCATGAGATTGTCGGGCGCGGCCACGCCGAACGCCTGATCCCGATGATCGCCGAACTGCCCGACGGCGGGCGCGCGGACCGGTTGCTCGTCGATTGCGGGCCGGGCAGCTTCACCGGCGTGCGCGTCGGTCTAGCGGCGGCGCGTGCGCTGGCGCTGGGCTGGGGCGCCGAGGCCCGGGGCTTCTCGTCGACCGCGCTGATCGCCGCCGCAGCCTTTGCCTCCGGGGATGCGCCGCGCTCGCTTGCCGTCGTGCTGATCGGCGGGCATGGTGAGCTGTTCGTCCACGCCTTTGAAGGGGATCCGATGCGCGAGATCGCACCGCTTGCCTCGTTGCCGCCGGCCGTCGCGGCGGAAGCCGTGGGATCGCTGCCGCTCTACGGATCGGGCGCCGCGCAGGTCGCAGCGCTGACCGGGGGCGTGGCGCTCGACCTCGTCCCCGATGCACGCGACGTCGCGCGGCTGCCCGCCGCCTTCGCCGATCTGCCCGCCAGCCCGATCTACGGCCGCGCGCCCGATGCGCGCCTGCCGGGGAGCTGAAACGGCCGATGGGGGATATGCTGCTGGTAAGCGACGCCTGCACCGCCGACCTTGGCGAGGTGATGCAGGTGATGGGCGAGGCTTTCGACCCGCTCTACGGCGAGGCATGGACCGAGGCGCAGTGCGCCGGGATCATGGGCATGCCCGGCACCTGGCTGCTCGTCGCGCGCACGGCCGAGGGACCGGCCGGCTTCGCGCTCAGTCGCGCGGTGGCGGGCGAAGGCGAATTGCTGCTGATCGGCGTGCGGCCCGGCTGGCGGCGGCGCGGCATCGGCCGCGCGTTGCTCGACCGTGTGATCGATACGGCGCGCGAACGCGGTGTCGGCCCGCTCCATCTCGAAGTCCGCGCGGGCAACGAAGCAATGGCGCTTTACATGGCGGCGGGTTTCAGATGTGTTGGAAGACGTTCGCAATATTATCGCGGCAGCGACGGCCGGATGATTGATGCGCTGACGTTCAGCAGAGACCTTACGCAGATTTCATGATGATCTGCGCAGAAATGTCCTGCGTTCCGTCGAATTAATCTTGTATTGATCCATTGGAAGCGACATGCGGTTCCGCGCAGCCGCCCCCGACTGCCAATCTTTCCGCCGTAGCATACGGAGTCGCCAAGACATGACAGATTCGACCGAATTGCGCGAAACGCTGATGACCCTGACCGCCGACATCGTTGCCGCGCATGTGAGCAACAACAGCGTCGCGGTTTCGGATGTTCCTGCGCTGATCCAGAATGTTCACGCAGCGCTTTCCAACCTCGGCCAGGCGCCGGAGGCTCCGGAAGTCAAGCTCGAACCCAAGGTTTCGGTGCGCGCTTCTGTCAAGCCGGACTACATCATCTGCCTCGAGGACGGCAAGAAGCTGAAGATGCTCAAGCGTCATCTGATGACTCATTACCAGATGACCCCCGAGCAATACCGCACCAAGTGGAACCTGCCGGCGGACTATCCGATGGTCGCCCCCAACTATGCCGAGCAGCGCCGCAGCCTCGCCAAGAAGATCGGCCTCGGCACCAAGCGCCGCAAGCGCTGAGTTTCGACTTGAGGCGGGCCGGTGCCGCGAAATGCGCCTGCGGCGCATTGCCGGACAAAGCCCGGGATCATGAAAGCCGCCGGATGATTCCGGCGGCTTTTCCGATGCGGCCAAAGTGATTACATCGGGGCCATGAATCGCAAAATCGATGTCGAGGCGCTGTGCGCCGAAAAGGGGCTCCGCATCACGGACCAGCGCCGCGTGATCGCGCAGGTATTGTCCGAGGCCGAGGATCACCCGGATGTCGAGAAGGTCCATGCCCGCGCTGCGGCGATCGATCCGGGCATCTCGATCGCGACGGTCTATCGCACCGTGCGTCTGTTCGAGGAAGCCGGCATCCTCGAGCGCCACGATTTCGGCGACGGGCGCGCACGCTACGAAGCGGCCCCCGAGGCGCATCACGATCATCTGATCGACGTCGAGACCGGCAAGGTCATCGAGTTCGTCGATCCCGAGCTGGAACAGCTCCAGCGCCAGATCGCCGAGAAGCTCGGCTTCCGCCTCGTCGACCACCGCATGGAGCTCTATGGCGTCGCTCTCGATCGCAAGAGCTGATCCGCTCGCCAATCTGCGCGTCTTCGCCCGCGTCGCGGGCATGGTCGCGGCGCTCATCGTCTGCGTGCCGCTGCACCTGATCACCCGGCTTTTCCGCCTGCCCTCGCCCTTCCCGCGCATCTTCCTCGGCAGCGTCGGGCGCATCTGCGGGGCGGTGGTGACGACCGAGGGCGAGCGCGTGAAAAGCGACGTCTTCTACGTCTGCAATCATCTGAGCTGGATCGACATCTGCGTGCTGGGCGGTGCGAGCGGCACCGCCTTCGTCTCGCAGGACGGGATCGAGACGGCGCCCGTCGTCGGCTGGCTGGCCGGGCTCAACAACACCGTCTTCATCTCGCGCACCGATCGGCTGAGCGTCGGATCGCAGGTCGAGGCGCTGCGCTGGGCGCTCGCGGCCAGGCAGCCGATCACCATCTTCCCCGAAGGCACGACGACCGACGGGCGCAGCCTGCTGCCCTTCAAGCCCGCCCTGTTCGCGGTGATGACGCCGCCGCCGCGCCCGATGCTCGTCCAGCCCGTGCTGCTCGACTATGGCGAGGCCGGGCCGGACATCGCCTGGGTCGGCGAGGAAGCGGGGCTGGACAATACGCGCCGCGTGCTCGGCCGCCCCGGCGGCTTCAAGGTGCGCATCGAGTATCTCGAGCCCTTCGATCCGGCGGCGCTCGGCGACCGCAAGGCGATCGCCCGCGAGGCGCGCGAGCGGATCCGCGCCGCGCTCTCGGCTTCACTCGGAGGCCAGACCATCCTATAGGGCCGGCGATGAACCGCCCGCTTCCCCGCCGTTTCCACGTCAAGTCGTTCGGCTGCCAGATGAACGTCTATGACGGCGAGCGCATGGCCGAGCTGCTCGCCGCCGAAGGCATGAGCGCCGCCGCCAGCGCCGACGACGCCGATATCGTGCTGCTCAACACCTGCCATATCCGCGAGAAGGCGGTGGAGAAGGTTTATTCGGACATCGGCCGGCTGCGCCGCGAGGACGGCACGCGCCCGATGGTCGCGCTGGCCGGCTGCGTCGCGCAGGCCGAAGGTGGCGAGGTCAAGCGCCGCACGCGCGATGTCGACATCGTCGTTGGCCCGCAGGCCTATCATCGCCTGCCCGAACTGGTCGCGCAGGCAGCAAAGGGCGAACTGGCGGTCGATACCGACATGCCCGCCGATTCCAAGTTCGGCGCGCTGCCGGCGCGGCGGCGGACGGGGGCCAGCGCTTTCCTGACCGTGCAGGAAGGCTGCGACAAATTCTGTACCTATTGCGTCGTGCCCTATACGCGCGGCGCCGAGATCAGCCGCCCATGGGACGCGATCGTCGACGAGGCCAAAGCGCTGGCCGATGCCGGCGCGCGCGAGATCACCCTGCTCGGCCAGAACGTCAACGCCTGGGCCGACGAGGCCGGGCGCGGGCTGCACGACCTGATCGAGGCGATCGCGCTGATCCCCGAGATTGCGCGCATCCGCTATACCACCAGCCACCCCAACGACATGAGCGACGGGCTGATCGCGGCACACCGCGATGTCGAGAAGCTGATGCCTTTCCTCCACCTGCCCGTTCAGTCGGGCAGCGATCGGGTGCTGAAGGCGATGAACCGCAGCCATGATTCGCTGAGCTACCGCAGGATCATCGACCGCGTGCGCGCGGTGCGGCCGGACATCGCGCTGTCGGGCGACTTCATCGTCGGCTTCCCCGGCGAGAGCGATGCCGAGTTCGAGGAGACTTTGGCGCTGGTTCGCGCGTGCGACTATGCGCAGGCCTACAGCTTCAAATATTCGCCGCGCCCCGGCACGCCCGCCGCGTCGATGGACGATCAGATCGCGCCCGCGCTGATGGACGAGCGGCTGAAGCGGTTGCAGGACCTGCTCAACGAACAGCAACATGCCTTCAACCGCGCCTTTGTCGGCCGGCGGATGAGCGTGCTGCTCGATCGCATCGGCAAGCTGCCTGGACAGAAGCTGGGCAAGTCGCCCTGGCTCCAGTCGGTCCATCTCCAGACCGAAGCGCCGATCGGCGCACTGGTCGAGGTCGAGATCGTCGCGGCCGGCCCCAACAGCCTGTCCGCCGTCGCACTCGACGCCGAAGCCGCTCCGCACGCGGCCTGACAAGGCGTCCTGAAAACCCCGTCGCGACGCCTTCGCGCTTTACCGCCCGCCATGGAAGGCGCGAGGGATTGCGGCGAAGGAGCAAGACCGATGAGCGAGCATATCAGGATCGCGAAGGCCGGCGGCGTGCTGACGCTGGTGATGGACCGCGCCGACAAGAAGAATGCGCTGACCGACGCGATGTACAAGGCGCTCGCCGACGCGCTCGAGGAGGCCGAAGGCGATTCGGCGGTGCGCGCCATCCTGATCCGCGGCGAAGGCGACCTGTTCTGCGCGGGCAACGATGTCGGCGAGTTCGCGGCGACGGCGGCGAGCGGCGGGCGCAGCGGCCCGGGCAACGTCACGCGCTTCCTCCACGCGCTCGGTGCCGCCACCAAGCCGCTCGTCGCCGCCGTGCAGGGCCGCGCGGTCGGCGTTGGCACGACGATGCTGCTCCACTGCGACCTCGTGGTGCTTGCCGATGACGCGCAGCTCACCACGCCCTTCGTCAATCTGGCGCTGGTGCCCGAGGCGGCTTCGAGCATGTTGCTTCCCCAGCGGATCGGCCATGCCCGCGCCTTCGCGATGTTCGCGCTCGGCGAGCCGGCGAGCGCCGCCGACGCGCTTGCCTGGGGCATCGCCAACAAGGTCGTGCCGCTCGCCGACCTGCAGGCGACGGCCGAAGCGCTGGCGGCGCGGCTGGCGAAGCAGCCGCTGGGCGCGGTCGTCACCACCAAGATGCTGATGCGCGAGCACGAGGCGATCGCCGCGCGCATGGCGGCCGAGGGCGATCACTTCGCCAGCCGCCTGACCACCGACGAGGCACGCGAGGCCTTCACCGCCTTCGCCGAGCGCCGCGCGCCCGATTTCAGTCGCTTCGGTTAAAGCACATTTTCGTCATTGCGAGCGTAGCGAAGCAATCCAGATTGACGTCGGGCATCCTCTGGATTGCTTCGCTATGCTCGCAATGACGGGTTGAAATCAGATTACGCGCCTGCACGACGCTGCGTTGCGGCAAGTCATGACCGCGCAGGCCTTTACCGGGAACCGAGTTTCTGCCAGCCCGTTTCGCGAACGGGACAGGGATTGCATGTTGAGTAGATTGAGTCGGTTGAGCATCCACGCAATGCGGCGCGCCGGGCGCGGGTCGGAGAATCGCGGATGAGCCATCCGATTTTCGCTGGCGCGATGCTGCTTGCCGGGGCCCAGCTTCCCTTCGACATGCAGGCGGTGACGGCGACGACGCCCACGCAGCCCGCCGCCGAACAAGCGGCGGCTCCGGCCGCGCAGATCCAGCCCGTCGCGCCGGCCGCGGCGTCCGATGGCGATGCCGCTGCGGCGCCCCCCCCGGGCGATGCGACGCCTCCCCCGGCTGCGCAAGCGCCCGGATCGCATGACGATTCGATCGTCGTCACCGGGCGCGGTAAATCGGCCGCCGATCCGATGCAGGACGTGAACGTCAAATCCTACCAGGTGACGCAGAAGGTCGACGACGCTTTCGTGGCGCCGGTGTCGAACGCCTACAAGTCGGCGCTGCCCAACCAGGTGCGCAGCGGGCTGCGCAACTTCCTGAACAACCTCAGGGAGCCCGTCAATTTCCTCAACTTCATGCTCCAGCTGAAGCCGGGGCGCGCGGCGCGGACGCTGGGACGCTTCGCGATCAACTCGACGATCGGCGTCGCCGGCCTGTTCGATCAGGCCAAGCGCAAGCCGTTCAGGCTCACTTACCAGGCCAACGGCTTCGCCAATACGCTGGGCTATTACGGCGTCGGCCCCGGCCCCTATTTCTTCGTGCCGCTGGTCGGGCCGACGACGCTGCGCGACCTGCTCGGCAACTGGGCGGACAAGCTCGTCCTGCCCGGGCTGATCGGCAAGCCGTTCGACCGGCCCGAATATGTCATCCCGGTGTTCATCATCAGCTCGCTCGACGACCGCATCCAGCGCGACGACCAGATCCGCACGATGCGCGCCCAGAGCGACGGCTACAGCTCGACGCGCGAGCTTTACCTGAAGCAGAGGCAGGCCGAGATCGCGGCGCTGCACAGCGTGAAATACCGGCTGAAGCACGGCCTGTTCGTCGTGCCCAACCCGATTCCCGCGCCGTTCGCGCGCCCGGCGAAGAGCACGGCCATCCCGGTTGCGGTGCAGCCCGCACCCGTCCCGGTCCCCGCAGCGCAGCCGCCCGCGCCTGCGCCGACCCCCGACTGTGGCACGGCTGCATCGCCCTGCCCGCTCGATGAGGCGGCGTGACGAACGGGGTGGATTTTCTTCCGCGCGCGGATCAACCTGCCGGTCGTGACTCGCGCACATGAAAGGTCCGAATGAGCCGTAAGCCAGTTCCCGCGCAGGCGGGGGAGCGTGCCCGTCTTGAGGTGCTGTTCGACCGGCCCCAGCTTCTGGGCCAGTTGTTCGGCCAATATGACCAGAATCTGGTCGCGATCGAGAATCGGCTGGGCGTCTATATCGCGGCGCGCGGCAACAAGCTGCAGATCGAGGGTGAGGCCGAGGCGGCGGCGCGCGCGCGCGACGTGCTGACCGGGCTCTACAATCGCATCGTGCAGGGGCAGGATGTCGATTCGGGCGCGGTCGATGCGGTCATCCAGATGTCGGCCGAACCGACGCTGGAAGGCATCATCCGCGCCGACGTGTCGCAACCGCCCAGCGTGATGATCCGCACGCGCAAGAAGACGATCGTGCCGCGATCGGCGACGCAGATCCGCTATATGGAAGCGCTGTCGCGCGACGACATCATCTTCGCGCTCGGCCCCGCCGGCACGGGCAAGACCTATCTCGCCGTCGCGCAGGCGGTGCAGCAGCTGATCCAGGGATCGGTGAGCCGCCTGATCCTGTCGCGCCCCGCGGTCGAGGCGGGCGAGCGGCTGGGCTTCCTGCCCGGCGACATGAAGGAGAAGGTCGATCCCTATCTCCGCCCGCTTTACGACGCGCTCTACGACATGCTGCCGACCGAGCAGGTCGAGCGGCGCATCGCCAGCGGCGAGATCGAGATCGCGCCGATCGCCTTCATGCGCGGCCGCACGCTGAGCGAGGCCTTCATCATCCTCGACGAGGCGCAGAACACCACGCCCGCGCAGATGAAAATGTTCCTCACCCGCTTCGGCCAGAACAGCCGCATGGTGGTGTGCGGCGATCCGCGCCAGATCGACCTTCCCGATATCGGCAAGTCCGGGCTTGCCGACGCGGTGGGCCGGCTGGAAGGCGTGCAGGGCATGTCGATGATCCGCTTCGGCGCGGGCGACGTCGTCCGCCACCCGATCGTCGGGCGCATCGTCGAAGCCTATGAGGGGCCGGACGCCTGATGCTCGATATCGCGGTGCAGGCCGAGGAGGACTGGCCTGCCGATACCGATTGGGAAGCGCTTGCGACGCGCGCCGTCGAGGCGGCGGTGGCGAACAGCCCGCATGCGCCGATCGCCGCATTGTCGGCCAGCGTCGAAGTCGCGGTGCGGCTGACCTCCGACGCGGAGGTCCATACCCTCAACGCGCAATATCGCGGCAAGGACAAGCCGACCAACGTCCTGTCCTTCCCGATGGTGCAGCCCGACCTGATCGATGCCCTCGCCGATACCGATGACGGCGAGATATTGCTGGGCGACATCGTTCTCGCGCATGGCGTCTGCGCGCGCGAGGCGGCCGAGAAAGGCGTGGCGATCGCCGCCCACGCCACGCATCTGATTGTCCACGGCACCTATCATTTGCTAGGCTATGACCACATGGGGACCGAAGAGGCCGAGGCGATGGAATCGCTGGAGCGCGCCACGATGGCTGCGCTTGGCCTCCACAATCCCTATGAAGACGATGAGGACGTCTGATCGGCAGGCGTCGCGCAACAGGGGCTGACGACCACCCAAGATGCCAGAGGATTCGAGTAGCAACGGCCACCCCCAGCAGGGTGGTGGCCTGTTCCACGGGCTGATCGGCCGCCTTTTCGGCACCGAGAGCGAGCCCACGCTCCGCGATCAGATCGAGGAAGCGATCGAGGAGCATGAGGGCGATCCCGAACCCGACGCCAAGGGCGATCTCTCGCCGATCGAGCGGCAGATGGTCCGCAACCTCCTCCATTTCGGCCAGCGCAATGTCGGCCAGGTCGCGGTGCCGCGCGGCGACATCATCGCAGTCAGCGAGACGGCGAGCTTCGACGCGCTCGTCGCGCTTTTCGCCGAGGCGGGGCACAGCCGCCTGCCCGTGTTCAGCGGCAGCCTCGATACGGTGATCGGGATGATCCACGTCAAGGACGTGTTCGGCATCCTCGCCACGGGGGCCGAGAAGCCCGCCGACCTCAGCGGCCTCATCCGCGAGCCGCGCTATGTGCCGCAATCGATGGGCGTGCTCGAGCTGCTGGCCGAGATGCGCGCGACGCGCACGCACCTCGCCATCGTGGTCGACGAATATTCGGGCACCGACGGGCTGGTGACGATCGAGGACATCGTCGAGGAAATCGTCGGCGACATCGAGGACGAGCATGACGAGGAAGCCCCCGCCGCGCTGACCGAGGTCGGACCCGGCCTGTGGGACGCCGATGCGCGCGCGCCGCTGGAGGACGTCGGCACGATGATCGATCCCCGGCTGGCGCTGGTCGACGAGGATGTCGAGACGCTGGGCGGGCTCGCGGTGGTGCTGGCAGGGCATATCCCCCAGCCGGGCGAAGTCATCGTGCATCCCAGCGGGTGGAAGATCGAGATCGTCTCGGGCGATGCGCGGCGGGTGACCCGCCTGCGCCTTCACGCGCCGGTGGTGGAGGAAAGCGCCGACGACTGATCGGTGCAATCGATCACTCTATACGAAAGTGTGCGTTTCCTCGATCGACCCTCGCGCGCTATATGAACCTCAACGGAAGCAAGTCTTCCGGGTCCAGCATCCCTTCTCCCCCTCCCCGGGGATGCGGGACATCCGGAGAAGGCGCGTATCTGCCGCTTCGGGTCGCAACTGGGGCGCCCCCCTTCGCCCCACGAAATGTGCCGCCGGTTTTGCCCCCCTTGCCGGCGGCACTTTTCTTTTTTCCCGCCGATGCTTCCGTTCGACTGCGGCTCCGGGTTAGAACCCCTGCCCGACTGACTGGAGAGGCAAGCGGATATGTCGCGCAAACTGATCATCTTCATCCTCGTGCTGATCGTCGCTGCGGCGGCGGCCGTGGCGATCATGGCGCGGCGCGACAATGTTAAGCTCGCCTTCGACGCAGTGGTCGGCGCCAAGCCCGACATCACCGCGCCGCGCGACGAGCTGATCCCCACCGTCCGCATCGCCAAGCCGATCGGCTGGGGCGATGCCAAGCCCGTCCCCGCCAAGGGACTGGCGGTGAACCAATTCGCCGGCGATCTCGAGCATCCGCGCTGGATGCTGCTGCTGCCCAATGGCGACGTGCTGGTCGCCGAGACCAATTCGCCCCCGCGCAAGGGCGGCATCCAGACCAAGATCATGAACTGGCTAATGGGCCGCGCCGGCGCCGGCGTCCCCTCGCCCGACAAGATCGTGCTGCTGCGCGACGCCGACGGCGACGGGCGCGCCGAGAGCCGATCGGTGCTGCTCGACGCGTCGAACGGGCTCCATTCGCCCTTCGGCATGGCGCTGCTCGGCGGCGAGCTGCTTGTCGCCAATACCGATGCGGTGCTTGCCTATCCCTTCCAGCCCGGACAGACGAAGATCACGGCCAAGCCGCGCAAGATCGTGGCGCTGCCCGGCGGCGCGAACCACTGGGCGCGCAACCTGCTGCCCGCGCCCGACGGCAAAACGATCTATGTGACGGTCGGATCGGCCACCAACATCGCCGACAACGGCATCGAGGCCGAGGAGAATCGCGCGGCGGTGCTGCAGGTCAACGTCGCCAACGGCCGCTTCCGCATCTTCGCCGGCGGGCTGCGCAATCCCAACGGCCTCGCCTTCGAGCCCCATTCGGGCGACCTGTGGACCGTGGTCAACGAGCGCGACATGATGGGCGGCGACATCGCGCCCGATTATCTGACGCGCGTCGAATTCGGCGGCTTCTACGGCTGGCCCTACAGCTATTGGGGCGGCTATGTGGACCACCGCGTCCAGCCCGAGCGCCCCGACCTGCTCGAATATACCAAGCGTCCCGACTATGCGCTGGGGCCGCATGTCGCGGCGCTGGGGCTGAGCTTCGCGGCCGGCGCCAATCTGGGGCCGGATTATGCCAACGGCGCCTTCATCGGCGAGCACGGTTCGTGGAACCGTCGCCCGCCCTCGGGCTACAAGGTCATCTACGTGCCCTTCGGCGACAACGGCTATCCGGTCAAAGGCGCTAAGCCCGTCGATCTGCTCGCCGGCTTCCTCGACGACAAGGGCCAGGCGCGCGGCCGCCCGGTGGGCGTGATCATCGACAAGACCGGCGCGCTGCTCGTCGCCGACGATGTCGGCAACAAGATCTGGCGCGTGTCGAAGGCACAGTGACTCCGCCCCTTTCGTCATCCCCGACTTGATCGGGGATGACGATCTTCGGTGACTCTAAAGCAGCGCGCTGAACAGGCGCGTGATATTCTCAAGCAGCTTGCGCAGCGGCGATCGCCGCCGCCATTCGTCGCGGGTCAGCCGGTCGCTGCCGTCCAGATAGGCGTCGTGGATGCGCTCCACCGCCGCGACCGACGGGGCGTCGTAGAGCAGCAGGCTCGCTTCCTCGTTGAGCTGGAAGGATCGCAGGTCGACATTGCTCGACCCCACGATCGCCAGCGTGCCGTCGATGCTGATCGTCTTGGCGTGGAGCAGGAAGTCGCGGAACAGGTGGATGCCGATCCCGGCGGTCAGCAGGTCGTCATAATATGAGCTTTGCGCGAGGTTGACGAGCGGCTGGTCCGCCACTGCCGAGACGACGAGATCGATCGCGACCCCGCGCGCCACCGCCGTGCGCATCGCGCCCAGCACATCCTCGTCGGGGACGAAATAGGGGGTGACGATCGTCACGCGATCGCGCGCCTGATGCAGTTGCCAGACGAGCAATGTCTCGAAGCCTTCGAGCGGATAGTCGGGGCCGCTGGGCAGCAGTTGGGCCAGGGCAGCGCCCGCCGGCGCGGGGATGGTCAGCGGATCGTCGGGCAGCCGTTCGGTCTCCAGATACCAGTCAGCCCGCACCACCGCTTCCATCGCCGCCACCGCCGGCCCGGTCACGCGCGCGACCAGCTCGCGGTTGACGACGCCGGGCCGGAAATCCTTGTCGATGATGTTCTGCGACCCCGCATAGCCGATCGCCCCGTCGATCACGAACAGCTTGCGGTGGTTGCGCATGTCGCGCCGCGTGCGCTGGCGCAGCAGGCGGAAGGGCAGCGCCGCGCGCGTCTCGACCCCCGCATCGGCCAGCAGCCGCATCGTCCGCTTGAAGCCTTTGTGCGACCCGACCGGATCGATCATCACCTGGCAGGTCACCCCGCGCGCCACCGCGCGCTTCAACGCCGCCGCCACCTTCTGCCCCATGGCATCGCTCGCGAAGATATAGACGAGCAGGCGGACATGGTGGCGCGCGGCGTCGATGTCGGCGCACAGCCGGTCGATCGTCGCGTCATAATCCTCGATCAGCTCGACGCCGTTCCCGGCGGTCGCGGGCAGATAGCCCAGCCGCCGGGCAAGCTCGGCCGCGTCGTCCTGCGGCGCCGGCGCACCGGCCTCCAGCCGCGCCGCCACCTCGCCGAAATAATGGATCATCTTCTGGAAACGCGCCTCGCGCCAGGCGGGAAAGCGCGGCCGGCCGATGGCGAGGAACAGCAGCAGCCCGGGGATGGGCAGGAAGAAGATCAGCAGCAGCCAGCTTCGCGTCGCATCGGGCGTCCGCCGCCAGGGCACGACGATCAGCGCGCCGATCCGGATCGCCCATTCGATCAGATTATAAGCCGCGCCAAGCGCGGGCGACAGCGTGATCACCGGGCGATCCTATGCCGGGGAACGGCAAATGGGAACGCCCCTGATCGCTCGTCAGTGCCGGAAAAACAGCGTCAGCGAAGCGACATGGTTCATCCGGCCGCGCCCGCCGGCCTGGTTGATATATTGGTTGAGATAGCCCGCCTCGACCGTCGACGCGCCGCCGACCGGGATTTCGAGCCCGGCGAAGTTGCGGATCTGGTCGAAGCCCGCCCGCGCGCCCCAGTCGGTATCATTGAAGGCGACGAAGCTCTCCGAATGGAGCAGCGCGTTCGGCCCCTTGCCGTCGCGGCGCAGCGGCGCTTCGTAGCGGATCATCTCGCGCAGCCGCCAGCCCATGTCATGGCCGTCGGAACGCCAGCGCTGCTCGAGCCGCGTGCGCGACGAGAACTCGCCGCCCAGCGCCTTGCCCAGCGTCCATGTCAGCTGCTGGAAGCTGCGTTCCTCGTTGACGTCGCGCCGCCCCTCCAGCGGCACCGCGACATGCGCATAGCCCTGATAAAGCGTCAGCGACGGCGACAGCTTTACGCCGATTGCGCCGCGCAGCAGCATCTGGTCGAGCCGCGACACCCCGTCGCCCACACGCGGCTGCACCTCGGCGAAATAGACGATGTCGCCCTTGATCGCGCCCATGGCGGTGAGGTTGACCCAGATCTGCTCGTCATGGCGCGTCTGGGCATGGAGAGCGGGGCCGGCGGACAGCAGGAGCGCGGCGGCGAGCGCGCGAAACGGAAGATGGGGCATCGGGCGCGGGTAGAGCGGCGATATTGCTGGACCGTTGCCGGACAATCACGAAGGATGACGGCGCCGGCCGCTCTGGCCCTTTGACGCGGGCGGCGCGATTGCCTAGCGGGGCGGTGGTGAATGATCCGACGACGATAAGGCGCCTCTACGGGCGCAGGCAGGGGCACAAGCTGCGCATCGGCCAGGCCGCGCTGGTCGAGGAGACGCTGCCCGCGCTTTCGGTGCCCGAGGACGGGCCGCTCGACGCGCCCGCGCTGTTCGGCGACGACAGGCCGCTGGAGTTCGAGATCGGCTTCGGATCGGGCGAGCATCTCGCCGGGCAGGCAGCGGCGCGGCCCGACCATGGCTTCATCGGCTGCGAGCCCTTCCTCAACGGCGTCGTCGGCGCGCTGCTCCATATCCGCGAGCGGGAGCTCACCAATGTGCGGCTCCACATGGGCGACGCGCTGACCGTGCTCGATCGCCTGCCCGACGCCTCGCTCGACCGGCTCTATCTGCTCCATCCCGATCCCTGGCCCAAGGCGCGCCACGCCAAGCGGCGGATGATGAACCACGGCCCGGTCGACATGATCGCGCGCAAGCTGAAGCCCGGCGCGGAGTTCCGCCTCGGCACCGACGACCCGACCTATTGCCGCTGGTCGATGATGATCATGGACCAGCGCCGCGACTTCGAATGGCTGGCGCGCACGCCCGACGATTTCCTCACCCGCCCCGCCGACTGGCCGCAGACGCGCTACGAGGCGAAGGCGCGGCGCAAGGGTCACGAAGTGTGGTATTTCCGGTATCGCCGATGCGGCTGAACGCGCACATCGACCGCGCCGTCCGGATGGCGCGCGTGATGACGCGGCGGCACGGGCCGACCGCGCTGGTTTGGCGGCGGCGGATCGCGCTTGGCGCGGGCGCGGTGGTGGTGGGTCTCGCGGCGCTGCTCTTCGCCAATTTCGCCGACCGCGCCAATGCGCAGTTCGCGCAGATCGTCCACCTCGCCTGGTGGCTGCCGCTGATCCTAACCCCGGCCATCTTCGCCGGCATCGCCTGGGTCACGCTGCGCATCGCACCCGAGACGGCGGGATCGGGCATCCCGCAGGTGATCGCCGCGACCAATGACCCCGAACGCGCGACGACCACGCTCATCTCGATGCGCGCGGCGGGCGTGAAGTTCCTGCTCACCCTCGCCGCGCTGGTCGGCGGCGCATCGGTGGGGCGCGAGGGGCCGACGGTGCAGATTTCTGCCGCGATCATGGCGTGGCTCCACCGGCTGTTGCGCGTGCCGATCCGTGCATCGGTGATCATCGCGGGCGGCGCGGCGGGCGTGGCGGCGGCGTTCAACACTCCGCTCGCCGGCATCACCTTCGCGATCGAGGAACTGGCCGACGCCTATGAGCAGCGCGTCGCGCTGCTGGTGATGACGACCATCCTCATCTCGGGCATCGTCAGCCTCGGGCTTGCCGGCGACTATGTCTATTTCGGCTTCGTCGCCGATCGGCTGACGCTGTCATCGGCGATGTTCGCCGCCCCCGTGGCCGGGATGCTCGGCGGGCTGGCGGGCGGGCTGTTCGCGCGCGGGATGCTTGAAATGAGCCTCCGCCGCGCACGGCTCTTTCCCTATATCGGATCACGCCCGATCCTCTGGGCGCTGGCCTGCGGCCTCATCGTCGCAGGGGTTGGCGTCGCGACCGGGCTGACCTGGGGCACCGGCTACAACGCCGCGCGCGCGATCATCGAGGGGAGCAGTTCCCCCTGGTGGTTCGCGCCCGCCAAGTTCGTCTCGACGCTGGCGACGGCGGTGGCGGGCGTCCCCGGCGGCATCTTCGCGCCTTCGCTCGCGACCGGCGCGGGCTTCGGCGGACTGCTGCGCCTGCTCTTCCCTGGCGACGCGGCGGGGCCGATCGTGCTGCTCGGCATGACCGCCTATTTCACCGGCGTGGTGCGCGCGCCGCTGACCGCCGTCATCATCATCGTCGAGGCGACGGCGAGCCGCGGGCTCATCATGCCGCTCTTCGCGACGGCGCTGATCGCCGACGGCGCGGCGCGGCTGGTGTGCAAGGAACGCCTCTACCACGGCCTGTCCAAGCCCTGGCTGGCGAAGGTGCAGTAAACGCCTTACCGCGCCGGGGTCAGTTTCAGCAGGCGGCCGCCCGCGCCGCGTTCACCATCCTCGAGCAGCCAGATCGCGCCATCGGGCCCCTGCGCGGCGTCGCGGATGCGCGTCTTCATGTCCCACTGGTCGGCCTTCGCCGCCTTGTCGCCGTCGAGCGAGACGCGGATCAGCGCCTGGCCGGAAAGCGCGGCGATGAAGGCCGATCCCTTCCACTCAGGGAACATGTCGCCCGAATAGATCATCAGCGAGGCAGGCGAGATGGACGGGTTCCACCAGACCTTGGGCGCTTCATAGCCGTCGCCGGGGCGATGATCGGGGATCGGCTTGCCGTTATAATGATCGCCATTGGAAGCGTTGGGCCAGCCATAGTTCAATCCCGGCTGGATCAGGTTGACCTCGTCGCCGCCGCGCGGCCCCATCTCGATCTCCCACAGCCGCCCGGCCTTGTCGAAGGCGATGCCCAGCAGGTTGCGGTGGCCATAGGACCAGATCGCCGGATTGAAGCCCTGCGCGGCAAGCGGATTGCCCGGCGCCGGCTTGCCGTCCGGGGTAAGGCGCAGCACCTTGCCCAGCGTCGCCTGCCTGTCCTGCGCCGGCGTGAATTTCTGGCGCTCGCCGACGGTGAAGAACAGATATTGCGCGTCGGGCGAGAAAGCGATGCGCCCCGAATAATGGCCGCCGCCGGTTACGAAGGGGCTGCCGGTGAACAGCGTCTCGACCCCGGCGAGCGCGGGCGCCGCGCCATCGACGAAGGTGCCGCGCGCGAGCACGACGCCGCTGCCCCCCGGGCCCTTTGCCGAATAGCTGAAATAGACGCGGCCGCTGGTCGCGAAATCGGGGGCAAGGACGACGTCCATGAGCGCCCCCTGATCGTCGCTGTCGACGGCCGGGATGCCGGCGAGCGCCTTGCTGGTCTTGCCGTCGCGCGAGACGAGCAACATGCGCCCCGCCTTCTCGGTCACCAGCATGCGGCCGCCGGGGAGGAAGGCCATGGCCCAGGGGCTGTCGAGCGTGGCGACGGTCTGGACCTTGAAGGGCAAGGCGTCGCTGGCCGCCTTCGCCACAGGCTGGGCGGCCCCCGAGCAGGCGGCGCACAGCAAGGGGATCGCGGCGAGCGCGGGCAGATGCTTCATCGGGGGCTCCTCCAGCCGTTTGATGTTTGTTCGGCGCGGCACCGCACAAACTTTCATGTCAACGCATCGCAAGAGGGCGGGTTTCAGGCAAGGCGGGTCTTCGCCAAGTCCCCGCTTGCCGCGCGCCGCCGAACCGCCTATATCGCCCGTGAGCTTTCTCGACATCGGCAACGGAGTTGAGGCTGGTCCCGCCGGGGCCGGCGGCAAAAGGCTCGTGCATCCGACGGAGACCCGATGACCGACATCGACGCGCTGACACGACTGATCGAACCCGAGGCCAAGGCCCTGGGCTTCGAACTCGTGCGCGTGAAGATGATCGGCGGCGCATCCGATCCCACGCTGCAGGTGATGGCCGAACGGCCCGATACGCGCCAGCTGACGATCGACGACTGCGCCGATCTGTCGCGCCGCCTGTCCGACCTGTTCGACGAGGTCGATCCGATCGAGGAAGCGTACCGGCTCGAGGTCAGCTCGCCGGGGATCGACCGGCCGCTGACCCGGCTGAAGGATTTCAGCGACTGGGCCGGCCACGAAGCGCGCGTCGGGCTGGTCGAGCCGGTCGACGGGCGCAAGCAGGTGACGGGCATCCTCACCGGCGTCGAAGGCAATGTCATCGCCGTGGACATGGGCAAGCATGGCCAGGCGCATATCGATTTCGCGAATGTGAAGAACGCCAAGCTGCTCTTCACCGACGCTCTCATCGCGGCCACCGCGCCGCTTTCGGCCGAAGGCGCCGACAGTATCAAGGTAGAAGGGTAAGAGACGATGGCCAACGCCATTTCCGCCAACAAGGCCGAGCTGATCGCGATCGCCGACGCGGTCGCCAAGGAAAAGCTGATCGACAAGTCGATCGTCATCGAGGCGATGGAAGACGCGATCCAGCGCGCCGCCCGCGCTCGCTACGGCGCCGAGAACGACATCCGCGCGAAGCTCGATCCGCAGTCGGGCGACCTGCGTCTGTGGCGCGTCGTCGAGGTGGTCGAGCTGGTCGACGACTATTTCAAGCAGGTCTCGGTCAAGGACGCGCAGAAGCTGCAGAAGGGCGCCGAGGTCGGCGACTTCATCGTCGATCCGCTGCCCGCCATCGAGTTCGGCCGCATCGCCGCGCAGGCCGCCAAGCAGGTTATCTTCCAGAAGGTCCGCGACGCCGAGCGCGAGCGCCAATATGACGAGTTCAAGGACCGCGCCGGCGAGATCATCACCGGCGTCGTCAAGCGCGTCGAGTTCGGCCATGTCGTCGTCGATCTGGGCCGCGCCGAAGGCGTCATCCGCCGCGACGCGCAGATCCCGCGCGAAGTCGTCCGCGTCGGCGATCGCATCCGCAGCCTGATCCTGCGCGTGGTGCGCGAGAATCGCGGGCCGCAGATCTTCCTCAGCCGCGCGCACCCCGATTTCATGAAGAAGCTGTTCGCGCAGGAAGTGCCCGAGATTTACGACGGCATCATCGAGATCAAGGCCGCCGCGCGCGATCCGGGCAGCCGCGCCAAGATCGGCGTCATCAGCCGCGACAGCAGCATCGATCCGGTCGGCGCCTGCGTCGGCATGAAGGGCAGCCGCGTCCAGGCGGTCGTCCAGGAAATGCAGGGCGAGAAGATCGACATCATCCCGTGGAGCGAGGATACGGCGACCTTCGTCGTCAACGCGCTTCAGCCCGCGAACGTCAGCCGCGTCGTCATCGACGAGGAAGAGGATCGCATCGAGGTGGTCGTCCCCGACGATCAGCTCTCGCTCGCCATCGGCCGCCGCGGCCAGAATGTCCGCCTCGCCAGCCAGCTCACCGGCAAGGCGATCGACATCCTGACCGAGGCCGACGCCAGCGAGAAGCGCCAGCGCGAGTTCACCGAGCGTTCGGAAATGTTCCAGAACGAGCTGGACGTCGACGAGACGCTGGCCCAGCTGCTGGTCGCCGAGGGCTTCGGCAGCCTCGAGGAAGTCGCCTATGTCGAAGCCGACGAGATCGCGACGATCGAAGGCTTCGACGAGGATCTGGCGGGCGAACTGCAGAGCCGTGCGCAGGAAGCGCTCGAGCGCCGCGAGGAAGCCAACCGCACCGAACGCCGCAACCTCGGCGTCGAGGACGATCTGGCGACCATGCCCTATCTGACCGAGGCGATGCTCGTCACGCTCGGCAAGGCGGGCATCAAGACGCTCGACGATCTCGCCGATCTCGCCACCGACGAGCTGATCCAGAAGCGTCGCGCCGAGCCGCGCCGCCGTGGCGATGCCGCCGAGCAGCGCCGCAGCGAGGATCGCGGCGGCGTGCTGGCCGAGTACAACCTCTCGGAAGAGCAGGGCAACGAGATCATCATGGCGGCGCGCGCGCACTGGTTCACCGACGAGGAAGCTGGCGCCGACGCCGGCGTGGAGCAGGGGGAGGACGCGGTTGCGGATACTCCCCAATGACACGCTAGACCCCGATTTCGAGGGCAATAGCCGCCGCTGCATCCTCAGCGGCGACCGCGCCGATCCGGCGCGGCTGGTGCGGCTTGCCCTCGGCCCCGACGGCCAGATCCTCCCCGACGTGCGCGGCAAGGCGCCGGGGCGCGGCGCGTGGATCGGCGTCGATCGCGAAACGCTCGACGCGGCGCAGGCCAAGGGCAAGCTCAAGGCCGCGCTGGCGCGCGCGTTCAAGGCCGGCGAGATCAATCCGCCCGCCGATCTCGGCCAGCGCATCGCCGATGCGCTGGAGCGGGGCGTACTCGACCGGCTGGGGCTTGAGGCGCGCGGCGGCACGCTGCTGACCGGATCCGAACGGATCGCGACGGCGGCGCGCGAAGGTCGCGTCTTCCTGCTCATCCACGCCGCCGACGCGGGCGAGGACGGCAATCGCCGCCTCGATCAGGCGCAGCGCGTGGGCAGCGATTCGGAAGGATCGGGCGAACGGGGCTTGGTGATCGCGGCTTCGCGCACCATATTGTCCTTGGCGCTGGGGCGCGAAAATGTGGTACATATCGCGATCATCGATCGCGGCGCGGCGGAGCGCGTGGGCGAAGCCATCGCCCGCTGGCACGCCTTCATAGGATTCAAAGCGGGCGACCGGCCTTGCGAAAGCGTCTCGCAAGGTTCATCGGCATCCGCAGCCAGTGGCGCAGCGCGCGAGCAGACGACGAACGAAGGGTTTCGAGCAGATTCATGAGTGATATCGACAACAAGGACAAACCGAAACTGGGCGCGCGTGCTCCGCTGGGGCTGAAGCGCACGGTCGAGACGGGCAAGGTGAAGCAGAGCTTCAGCCATGGCCGCTCGAACACGGTCGTCGTCGAAGTGAAGCGCCGCCGCATCCTGGGCAAGCCGGGCGAAGGCGATGCGCCCGTCGTCGAGGAGGCTGCGGCCCCCGCGCCGGCGCCCGTCGCCGCGCCCGAGGCACCCGCGCCGGCCCCGCGTCCGCAGCCGGCCCCCGTCGCGCAGCGCCCCGCCGGCCCGGCGCCGACCCCGGCCGCCAGCCTGTCGCCGCAGGAGCGCCGCGAGCTTCAGGAGCGGCTGCTGCGTCAGGCCGACGAAGCGCGCATGAACTCGCTCGAGGAAGCCCGCCGCCGCGAAGAGCGCGAACGCGCCGCCGCGAGCGAGGAGGAGCGCCGCCGCGCCGAGGAAAATCGCCTCGCCGAGGAAGCCGGCCGCAAGGCCGCCGAGGAAGCCGCGAATGCGCCGCAGCCCGAGGTCGAGGCCAGGGCTGAGCCGGCCGCGCCGGCCGCCCCCGCTGCGACCCCGGCGACTGCCGCCGCCGCTCCCGCGCAGGAACAGGCCCGCAGCGGCGAGGAACGCCCCGCGCCGCGTCGCTTCACCCCCGTCACGCCCGCCAAGCGGCCCGAGCCGCCGGCGCGCCCGGCGCGCGCCGCGCCGCGCGGCGGCGACGATCGCCGTCAGGGCAAGCTGACCGTCACCCGCGCGCTCAACGAGAGCGACGGCGCGGCCCGCGCCCGCTCGCTCGCCGCGCTCAAGCGCGCGCGAGAGAAGGAGCGTCGTGCGCAGGGCGGCGGCGGCTATCAGCCGTCGGCCAAGCAGGTCCGCGACGTGGTGGTGCCGGAGGCGATCACCGTCCAGGAGCTCGCCAACCGCATGGCCGAGAAGGGCGCCGACCTCGTGAAGGCGCTGTTCAAGATGGGCATGCCCGTCACCGTCAACCAGACGATCGACCAGGACACGGCCGAGCTGCTGGTCACCGAATTCGGCCACAATATCAAGCGCGTGTCCGATTCGGACGTCGATATCGCCAGCCATGACGATGTCGATGCGCCCGAGACGCTGAAGCCGCGTCCGCCGGTCGTGACGATCATGGGCCATGTCGACCACGGCAAGACCTCGCTGCTCGACGCGCTGCGCGGCACCGATGTCGTCGCGGGCGAAGCGGGCGGCATCACCCAGCATATCGGCGCCTATCAGGTGACGGTGAAGTCGGGCGAGAAGGTCACCTTCCTCGATACGCCGGGCCACGAAGCCTTCACCGAGATGCGCCAGCGCGGCGCCAACGTGACGGACATCGTGATCCTCGTGGTCGCCGCCGACGACGGGCTGAAGCCGCAGACGATCGAGGCGATCAACCACACCAAGGCGGCCGGCGTGCCGATGATCGTGGCGATCAACAAGATCGACAAGCACGAAGCCAATCCGCAGCGCGTCCGCGAGGCGCTCCTGCAATATGACGTCCAGGTCGAAAGCATGGGCGGCGAGACGCAGGAAGTCGAAGTCTCGGCGCTCAAGAAGACCGGCCTCGACGAGTTGATCGACAAGATCCTGCTGCAGGCCGAAGTCCTCGAGCTCAGGGCCAATCCCGATCGCGCCGCCGAAGGCACGGTGGTGGAAGCGCAGCTCGACAAGGGCCGCGGTCCGGTCGCGACCGTCCTCGTGCGTCGCGGCACGCTGAAGGTCGGCGACGTGTTCGTCGTCGGCGCGGAAAGCGGCAAGGTCCGCGCGCTGGTCGACGACAAGGGTCGCAACGTCAAGGAAGCGACGCCGTCGATGCCCGTCGAGGTGCTCGGCCTGTCGGGCGTGCCGCAGGCAGGCGATGCGCTGACCGTGGTCGAGAACGAAGCGCGTGCGCGCGAGGTCGCGGCCTATCGCCAGGGCGTGATCAACCAGAAGCGGACGACGCAGGCCCCGGCGAGCCTGGAGAGCATGTTCTCCGCGCTGAAGGACAAGCAGGCGATCGAATATCCGCTGGTGGTCAAGGCCGACACGCAGGGTTCGGTCGAGGCGATCGTCTCGTCGATCAACAAGATCTCGACCGACGACATCAAGGCGCGCGTCCTCCATTCGGGCGTCGGCGGCATCACCGAGAGCGACGTGACGCTGGCAGCCGCCAGCGGCGCGCCGATCATCGGCTTCAACGTCCGCCCCAACGCCAAGGCGCGCGAGATCGCCGAACGCAACAAGGTCGCGCTCAAATATTATGACGTGATCTACGACCTGATTGACGAGATCCGCGCGGGCATGGCCGGTGAGCTTGGCCCCGAGGCGTTCGAGACGGTGGTCGGCCGCGCCGAGATCCGCGAGGTCTTCTCGGCTGGCAAGCACGGCAAGGCGGCGGGTCTGCTCGTCACCGAAGGCGTCATCCGCAAGGCGCTCAAGGCGCGCATCACGCGTGAGGACGTCATCATCTACACCGGCGAGATCGCTTCGCTCCGCCGCTTCAAGGATGATGTGGCCGAGGTTCGCGCCGGTCTGGAATGCGGTGTGACGTTCAGCCAGAACTTCACCGACATCAAGGCAGGCGACTATCTCGAAACCTTCGAGGTCGAGCTGCGCGAACGCACGCTCTAAACCGCTGCATCGAAATGGACGGGGCCGTCGCCGACCAATGGTCGGCGGCGGCCTTTCCATGTCCGCCGCATTCCCCCGCTGTCCTGTCCCGGGACAGGACATGACGCAATGACGTCATGAAACATTGTTAAATCTCGACTATGAGTTGTGACGGAATATTGCTGCGACTCGTCTGATTTTGGGGGAAACCATGCCGAATCTTTCGAAGACGTTCTCGTTCGCCCTGCTCGCTATCGCCACCGCACCGGCCTCCGCCGCCAGCGTCACCTTCACCGATAGCACCTTCAACACCGCCGATTACACGCTGACCGCCTATGCGCAGCCGAGCGTCGCCACGACCTTCGGGCAGACCGCGTCGGGCAATCCCGGAACCGCGCTTCAGGGCACCTATGCCTCAACCGGCGGCAACTCGCTCGGCACGCTCTTCGTCGCGCTCAACAACGGCTTCGTCTACGATCCGACTGCGCAGGGCGCGATCACTTCGCTCGGCGCCTCGCTCGATCGCTATTTCGTCCCGACCTTCCTTGGCGCTCCGATCAACGTCGGCAGCTACAGCATGCGCATCTTCGCCCAGCAGGGCGGTAATCTCTATCAGGCCATCTACACGTTCGGCCCGACCAACCAGCCGGGCGGCGACTGGTACACGGGTTCGCAGTCCAGTCTGCTCGCCTCGGACTTCAAGCTGTTCGATCCCGCCAACTATGCGGCGAGTGGCACGCTGACGGGGCTCGACTTCGCTGGCGGCGCAATCACCTTCGGCTTCGCGATGCGCGCTGCGGGCGTCACAGACGGCAACGGCAATCCGGTCGAGGGCGACGCCTCGGGCGTACTCCGCGCCGACAATTTCCGGATCGCGATCAACGCCGTGCCGGAACCTGCGACCTGGGCGATGATGATCGCCGGCTTCGGTCTCGTCGGGGCTGCGACGCGCCGGCGCACGGCCCGCGCCATCGCCTGATCGGAGCCGTCTCGCCTTTCCCGGGCGGAACGCCTACATCGCGGGGATGAAGCAAAGCTCATCCCCCGAAACCAAGTCGGTGCGCACGTTGCGCGTCGGCGAACAGGTGCGTCATGCCCTGTCCGAGATACTGACGCGCGGTGACGTGCATGACGATACGCTCGCCAGCCATATGGTGAGCGTGACCGAAGTCCGCATGTCGCCCGACCTTCGCCACGCCACGGTCTTCGTGAAGCCGCTGCTCGGCAAGGATGAGGAAGCGGTGATCAAGGCGCTGCGCACCAACACCGCCTATCTGCAGAGCGAAGTCGCGCGGCGCGTGAACATGAAATATGCCTCGAAGCTCAAATTCGTCGCCGACGAAAGCTTCGACGAAGGCAGCCATATCGATGCCGTGCTGCGCTCGCCGGGCGTCGCGCGCGATCTGGGCGGCAACGATCCGGACAACGGGGAAGACTGAGCTTGGCCAAGCTCTATTTCTATTATGCCTCGATGAACGCGGGCAAATCGACGACGTTGCTGCAGGCCGATTTCAACTATCGCGAGCGGGGCATGGAAACGATGCTCTTCACCGCCGCGATCGACGATCGCTACGCACCGGGCACGATCACCTCGCGCATCGGGCTTGAAAGCCCGGCCGCCTGCTTCGATCCGGCGAGCGATCTGCGCGTCGCGGTCGAGGCCGAGCATCGCCGCCGACCGCTTTCCTGCGTCCTGGTCGACGAGGCGCAGTTCCTCACGCGCGCGCAGGTGCTCCAGCTCGCCGCCATCTGCGACGAGCTGTCGATCCCCGTGCTCGCCTATGGGCTGCGCACCGATTTCCAGGGCAATCTGTTCGAAGGCAGCGCGCATCTGCTCGCCATCGCCGACTCGCTCGTCGAGCTGAAGGCGGTATGCGAATGCGGGCGCAAGGCGACGATGAACCTGCGCGTCGACGCCCGGGGCCGCGCGGTGAGCGACGGCGACCAGACCGAAATCGGCGGCAACGACCGCTATGTCGCACTGTGCCGCAGGCACTTCATGGAGGCACGACGGGCATGAGCGATCCATTGTGGGCGCCGCTGGTCGACGGGCATGTGCTGATGGCGCTGCTCGGCGAGCATCATCGCAGCGCATTGGCCTCGGCCTGCGCCGAGGATCGCGACATCTGGGGAATCTACAGCATCTCCTTCGATCCGCTCAATTTCGACAAGAATTTCAACAAGCTGGTTAATGATGTTCGCTATCGCCCCTATGCCGTCACGATCGACGGCCGCGTGGTGGGCATGACATCCTATATCGATCCGGACCAGCAGCAGGGCGTGGTCGAGATCGGCATGACCTATATCGTCCCCAAGCAGCGCGGCACCGGCCTCAACGACAAGATGAAGCGGCTGATGATCGGCCATGCCTTCGCCAGCGGCTATCGCCGCGTCGAGTTCCGCGTCGACCAGCGCAACGAGCGCAGCCAGGCGGCGATGGAGAAGATCGGCGGCGTGCGCGAAGGGCTGCTGCGGCAGGAACGCGTGACCTGGACGGGCTATGTCCGCGACACCGCTATCTTCTCGATCCTCAGGGACGAATGGATGGCGAAACTGGCCGAGGAACGCGCCGCAGAGGCCGCCACGTCACGCTGATGTCATGGATGGCGGGTTAAGGCGCGGCATGATCCCGCTTTTCCGCGCCGCCGCGCTGCTGCTATTCAGCGCCATGACCGTCACCGGCACAGAAGCTGCCTCACCCCCGCCGCAGCACAACCCGCAGCACGCCGCGCCGCTCGTCTTCGGCCACCGGGGCGCATCGGCCTACCGGCCCGAACATACGCTCGCTTCCTATGATCTGGCCATTTCGATGGGCGCCGATTTCGTCGAGCCCGATCTGGTCTCGACGAAGGACGGCGTGCTCGTCTGCCGGCATGAAAATTACATCGGCGGCGATTCGTCGGCGCTGGTCGGCGGCGACACCACCGATGTCGCGAGCCACCCCGGATTCGTGGCGCGCAAGACGACCAAGGTCATCGACGGCGTGTCGCTGACGGGCTGGTTCGTCGAGGATTTCACGCTCGCCGAGCTGAAGACGCTGCGCGCGAAGGAGCGCCTGCCCCAGCTCCGCCCCGCCAATGCCGGCTATGACGGCCGCTTCGAGGTGCCGACCTTCCAGGACATGATCGATCTGGTGAAGAGGCGCGAGAAGGAAACGGGGCGCCGCATCGGGATCATCCCCGAAACCAAGCATCCCAGCTATTTCCAGTCGATCGGGCTCGCGCTGGAAGAGCCGCTGGTCAAGGCGCTCAAGGCCAACGGCTATGACAGCGCCGATGCCCCGGTGTTCATCCAGTCTTTCGAGGTCGCCAACCTTATAAAGCTGCGCGCGATGACCAAAGCGCGGCTGGTCCAGCTCGTCGACTCTCCCGACGCCCGGCCGCAGGATTTCGTCATCGCCGGCGACAAGCGCACCTATGCCGATCTGATGACCCCGGCCGGGCTGAAACAGCTTCACGCCCATGCCGACGCGATCGGCCCTGACAAGGGCTGGATCATCCCGCGCGACACGGCGGGCAATCTCCTCGCCCCCACGACGCTCGTCGCCGATGCCCATGCCGCCGGGCTGCTGGTCACGCCTTACACCTTCCGGCCCGAAAATTATTTCCTGCCGACCAGCCTGCGCAAGGGCGACGACCTGCGCGCCTATGGCGACGACGCTGCCGAGTTCGCCGCCTTCCTGAAAGCCGGGGTCGATGCGCTGTTCGCCGACGCGCCCGACCGCGCCCGCGCGGCGGTCGGCGCCTTCGCGCCAACCTCTCCGCGCCATTAACTCGCGTCCAGATATTTTCGGTTCAGCAACGGTCCAGCCGCTCGGTGCCTTAATGCGCGCAGCATTTGAGCAAGGAGCCGGACGATGAACCGCTTCAGACTGACCGCCCCGATCGCAGCATTGATGCTGGGCCTGTCCTTCGCCCCCGCAATGGCGAAACCTGCCCAGCCGCAGCCGATCGGCGCCGAGGCGACGATCCCCTTCCCGGGGACGAGCATCCAGAATTACCAGGCCGATGGCGACAAGGGTCTCTACATCCAGACCTACAATAACCGTTGGTACTATGCCTCGCTGATGGGCTATTGCCCCAACCTGCCCTTCGCCAACACGGTGGGCTTCGACAGCGGCGGCGGCACGGGCTCGCTCGATCAGTTCTCGTCGATCATCGTCGGCCGCCAGACCTGCCAGATCAGCAAGCTCGTCACCTCCAATCCGCCGCCCAGCACGCATAAGGTTGCGGACAAGTGATCGCATTGCCCCTATCGGGGCGCGATGCATGGCTGGCTGATCATCGACAAGCCCGTGGGTCCGGGATCGACCCAGATCGTCTCGGCGGTAAAGCGCGCGCTGCGCGCGGGCGGCTATCCCAAGGCGAAGGTCGGCCATGGCGGCACGCTCGATCCGCTGGCGTCGGGCGTGCTGCCCGTCGCGGTGGGCGAAGCGACCAAGCTCGCCGGGCGGATGCTCGACAGCGACAAGGTCTATGACTTCACCATAGCCTTCGGCGTCGAGACCGATACGCTCGACCTCGAGGGCAAGGCAATCGCGTCGTCGGACCACCGCCCCACCCGCGCCGAGGTCGAGGCCGTCCTTCCCCGCTTCACCGGCCCTGTCGATCAGGTGCCCCCCGCCTATTCGGCGCTGAAGGTCGACGGCGAACGCGCCTACGACCTTGCCCGCGCCGGCGAGGCGGTGCAGCTCGCCTCGCGCGCGGTGACGATCCATGCGCTCTCCGCCGATCCCGCGACGCCGGCGTCCGGCGCGCTTGAAAGCGTCACCCTCACCGCCCATGTCTCCAAAGGCACCTACATCCGCAGCCTCGCGCGCGACATCGCGCAGGCGCTCGGCACCGTCGGACATGTGACGATGCTCAGGCGCGTGAAGGCCGGTCCGTTCACGCTCGAACCCGCGATTTCGCTGGACAAGCTGGAGCAACTGGGGCATGGGCGCGCCCTTGAAGACGTTTGCCTGCCGTTGAGGGCGGGGCTGGACGACATCCCGGCTCTATCCCTCACCCCCGATCAGGCAGGGCTGCTCCGTCAGGGGCGGGTCTTGGTCGGGATTGTCGACACCCAAGGCCTTCACTTCGCGATGCTGGGCGAAACCCCCGTCGCTTTGGTGGAAGCCACCGGACCTGAAGTCCGGGTGGTGCGCGGCTTCAACCTCTAGATGAAAGGACCACGATGTCGATCACTGCCGAGCGCAAGGAAGCGCTGATCAAGGAACATGCCCGCATCGACGGCGACACCGGTTCGCCCGAGGTCCAGGTCGCGATCCTCACCGAGCGCATCGTCAACCTGACCGAGCACTTCAAGAGCCACGCGAAGGACAACCACTCGCGTCGCGGCCTGCTGATGCTGGTCAACAAGCGTCGCAGCCTTCTGGACTATCTCCGCAAGAAGGACGGCGATCGCTACACCGCACTTATCGCGAAGCTGGGTCTTCGCCGCTAAGTCCAACGGCCCCCGCCACGGGGGCCGTTTCATATCCGGCATCCGCGCAATCCGGCGCGGGCTCCGGTGGGGCGGACTGCCCCCGAGCCCATCCAGACGGGCTCTCAAACAGGCCCCGGCGGCATAGGGTCGCCGGACGAAGGAAACCAAATGTTCAACATGAAGAAAGTTGAGATCGAGTGGGGCGGCAAGACCCTCACGCTCGAAACGGGCCGCGTTGCCCGCCAGGCCGACGGCGCGGTTCTCGCGACGCTTGGCGAGACCGTGGTCCTCTGCGCGGTGACCGCCGCCAAGTCGGTGAAGGAAGGCCAGGACTTCTTCCCGCTGACCGTCCACTATCAGGAAAAATATTCGGCCGCCGGGCGCATCCCGGGCGGCTTCTTCAAGCGTGAGCGCGGCGCGACCGAGAAGGAGACTCTCGTCTCGCGTCTCATCGACCGCCCGATCCGCCCGCTTTTCCCCGAAGGCTTCTACAACGAGATCAACGTCATCGCCCAGGTGATGAGCTATGACGGCGAGAACGAGCCCGACATCCTCGCGATGGTCGCCGCCTCGGCCGCGCTGACGCTCTCGGGCGTGCCCTTCCTCGGCCCGATCGGCGCCGCGCGCGTCGGCTATGTCGACGGCGACTATGTGCTGAACCCGACCGACGAACAGGTCGCGGCCGGCGATCTCGACCTTGTCGTCGCCGCCACGCAGGACGCGGTGATGATGGTCGAATCCGAAGCCAAGGAGCTTTCGGAAGAGGTCATGCTCGGCGCCGTCATGTTCGCGCACAAGCATTCTGCGACGGTGATCGACGCGATCATCAAGCTGGCCGAGCAGGCTGCGAAGGAGCCGTGGGACATGGCGCCGCAGGCCGATCTCTCGGCCGCCAAGGCGAAGCTCAAGGACCTCGTCGGCAAGGACATCGCGGCAGCCTACAAGCTGACCGACAAGTCCGCCCGCTCGAACGCGCTCAACGAGGCGCGCGCCAAGGCGAAGGCCGCCTTCGCCGACGAGACGCCGCAGGACCAGATGGCCGCGATCAAGCTCGTCAAGAAGCTCGAGGCCGAGATCGTCCGCACCGCCATCCTCAAGGACGGTCAGCGCATCGACGGCCGGACCACCACGCAGATCCGCCCGATCGAGGCTGTCGTCGGCTTCCTGCCGCGCACCCACGGCTCGGCGCTGTTCACGCGCGGCGAGACGCAGTCGATCTGCACCACCACGCTCGGCACCAAGGACGCCGAGCAGATGATCGACGGCCTCAACGGTCTGACCTACCAGCATTTCATGCTGCACTATAACTTCCCGCCCTATTCGGTCGGCGAAGTGGGCCGCTTCGGCGCCCCGGGTCGTCGCGAAGTCGGTCATGGCAAGCTCGCCTGGCGCGCGCTGCACCCGGTGCTGCCGACGAAGGAGGAGTTCCCCTACACGATCCGCGTCCTGTCGGACATCACCGAGTCGAACGGCTCGTCGTCGATGGCCACCGTCTGCGGCGGCTCGCTGTCGATGATGGATGCGGGCGTGCCGCTGAAGCGCCCGGTGTCGGGCATCGCGATGGGCCTGATCCTCGAGGGCAAGGAGTTCGCCGTGATCTCCGACATCCTCGGCGACGAGGACCATCTCGGCGACATGGACTTCAAGGTCGCCGGCACCAGCGAAGGCATCACCAGCCTTCAGATGGACATCAAGATCGCGGGCATCACCGAGGAGATCATGAAGCAGGCGCTCGCGCAGGCGCATGAGGGCCGCGCCCACATCCTCGGCGAGATGGCCAAGGCGCTCGACCACACCCGCGAGGAGCTTTCGGCTCACGCGCCGCGTATCGAGACGATCACCATCGACAAGTCGAAGATCCGCGAAGTCATCGGCACCGGCGGCAAGGTGATCCGCGAGATCGTCGCGGAAACCGGCGCCAAGGTCGACATCGACGACGAAGGCGTGATCAAGATCAGCTCGTCGGACGTGTCGCAGATCGAAGCGGCCAAGAAGTGGATCCTCGGCATCGTCGAGGAGCCCGAGGTCGGCAAGATCTACAGCGGCAAGGTCGTCAATATCGTCGACTTCGGTGCGTTCGTGAACTTCATGGGCGGCAAGGACGGCCTCGTCCACGTCTCCGAGATGAAGAATGAGCGCGTCGAGAAGCCGACCGACGTCGTGTCCGAAGGCCAGGACGTGAAGGTCAAGGTCCTCGAGATCGACAATCGCGGCAAGGTCCGCCTGTCGATGCGCGTCGTCGACCAGGAAACCGGCGAGGAACTGCCCGACACCCGTCCCCCGCGCGAGCCGCGCGAGGATCGTGGTCCGCGCGGCGATCGCGGTCCGCGTCGTGACGGCGGCGACCGTGGCGATCGCGGTCCCCGCCGTGACCGTGGCGACCGTGGTGGCGATCGCGGCGATCGCGGCCCCCGCCGCGAGCGTGGCGAACGCGCCGAGCGCGACGACGGCCCCGCGCCCGAGTTCGCCCCGGCCTTCCTGACCCGCGACGACGACTAAGTCGTCCCGGCGTCAGCGCTGAAACGGGAAAGGGGGCCTCGCGGCCCCCTTTTTTTTGTCTAGCCGATACTCCGATCGCGAGCGCTTCCGGACTTAATACTGAACCGACCCCATCGAATACGTCATATATTTGGTCAGCACAGAGGCGACTGGCTCGTTATGCGCATCGCGTGCAGGGGCATATTTCCAACGACGTTGGATGACCCGGCAGGTATTTGCGTTGAGCAGCTCCGTCGCGCCGCTCGCCGAGCAGGCGGCGATTTTACCGTCCGCCGATACCGTGAAGACTGCCTCTGACGTCCCTTGCTCATTGTTTCTCAATGCCATGCTCGGATAATCGTCCATCGCGACGCCGAACTCCGGCAGGCGGACGGCGGGCCGCGGGCCAGGCATCCTAATGGAATTGACGACCGTAGTGATTTTCGGTCGCAAGCTCTGAAGCGTGGTCAGCAGGCGTCGCTGATCCGCCACCTCCATCTCGTCGACATACTGGCCTGCCGTCGCGGCATCATCCGCCCGCGACAGAAGTCCAGTCAGAACCGACGAGCATTTCGACTTGAGATATTTGAACACATCCTCGTCGGCGATCCGCATGAGCGGATATATATCTTTACTCGCAAGGTCATATTTCAGCAGATTTCTAAATTCACCCTGGATGCACATTTGATACGCGCTTAGGATATATTTCTGATCGCCTTCAGATATCTGGGCGATCGTCGCCTGCCCAGCCCCGAAAACAAGAAAAATGGCGCAAATCGTCGCCCACACCATCCTGACAGACCGCATGAACTCGCTCCCCCTCATAAATCATAGTGACATCCATGCCCCGTATGACGACCACTAACTACAATTATCGGGCGCCGGTTCAACAACATGCATTCGCTCGGTGACAATGGCATGGATCTGTATTCGCCCGCCATTGCCGCCGCCAGCGCATCGAGATAGCCCGGCATCATGCAGATCCGTCCTGCCGCGCCACGCGACCGCGCCGCCATCTGGTCGATCATCGGCCCCACGATCCGCGCGGGCGAAACCTATGCGCTCGATCCGCAGATGAGCGAGGCCGATGCGCTCGCCTACTGGCTGGCCGCCGACAAGGAGACGTTCGTCGCCGAGGACGAGGCCGGCGCGATCCTCGGCACTTATTATATCCGCGCCAATCAGGCGGGCGGCGGCGGCCATGTCTGCAATTGCGGCTACATGACCGCATCCGCCGCGACCGACCGGGGCGTGGCGCGGCGCATGGCGCTCCACTCGCTCGACCATGCCCGGGCGCGCGGCTACCGGGCGATGCAGTTCAACTTCGTGGTGAGCAGCAACGCGCGCGCGGTGCATCTGTGGGAATCGCTCGGCTTCGCGGTCGTCGGCCGCCTGCCCGCTGCCTTCCGTCACCCCGCGCTCGGCTATGTCGACGCGCTGGTGATGTTCCGCGCGCTGGAAGGCTGAGGCAGGGCATGGAGATCAGATGCTATCGGCCGGGCGATTTCGACGGGGTGGACAGCCTGTGGAACGAAGCCTTCCCCAACGATCCGCCGCGCAATCGCGCTACCCATGCCATTCGGGAGAAGCTCGCCGTCCAGCCCGACCTTTTCTTCGTCGCCCTCGCCGGCGATGCGGTGATCGGCACGATCATGGCGGGTTATGATGGCCATCGCGGCTGGCTCTATGCCGTCGCGGTCCGGCGCGCGGCGCATCGTGGCGGGGTCGGCACCGCGCTGGTCCGCCATGCCGAGGCCGCGTTGCGCGCGCTCGGCTGCGCCAAGATCAACCTGCAGGTGAGGAGCGGCAACGAAGCCGTCGTCCGCTTCTACGAGCGGCTGGGCTATGCGGTAGAACCGCGCATCAGCATGGGCCGCCTGCTCCAACCCTGACGGCATGACGTCAGCGATTCGTCCCGAGCGCTAGCCACGCCCGCAGCCGTCCCGCCAAATCGTTGAGAGCGTTATCAGAAAAAGCCGGCGCCTCCAGGGGTAGGAGGAGACGCCGACCCTTTGCGACCGGAAGGGCTCAACCGGAATCGATTTCGCCATCGGACGGAAACATTTTGTCGCGAAACTGATCTGGAGCAAGTCCCAAAATGATCCCCCGCCCCAAATGTGCGACGAATTTGTGAATCGCTTCGCCGCGACGACTGGGCGGGCCAAGTCCACCGATCGACTTCGCGGCGCCTTTATTTGGCGATCGGCGTTGAAAACAGGGCAAAAAGCCCACGCGCCTGAAAAGTTGGGGAAAGTGGGAGGCTTCTGTTGCCCGGTGCCTCCCGTACCGCTGGAATCCGCTTCTGTTGCCCGGTGCGGCCCGGACCGCGCTAAAGCCTTCTAACCTAGTCCCAAGAGGGGTTCAGTTAGGCAGCAATCGCGAGCGCCTCGTTGTCGTTGGCACTTGTCGTTTTGAGCCTTTAACGGGTTACTCAGCCCGGGCAAAAATACCGTCTTTGAACACACGTCGATCCTGGTTCGGCCCCGTCAGAAGCCCCGTTTCCGGGGTTTTTGGTGGAGCCGCCGGGTACTGCCCCCGGGTCCGCTGCATCTATTACACGGCATCGTTCATCGCCATCTCCGGACGAATCCGGCACGCCCGATATAGGCGATCGGCGGTGAATGTGAAGTGAGCGGACCCGGCGGGCGCGGCCTTACTTCTTCAGCAGGTCGCGAATCTCGCGCAGCAGCACGACATCGGCGGGATCGGCCGGGGCATCGGCCAGCGTCGAGGGCGCGACCTTGTTCACCGCGCGGATGATCAGGAAGATGATGAAGGCGATGATCACGAAATTGACGAACTGGGTGATGAACTCGCCATAGCCGAGCAACGGCACGCCGGCCTTCTTGAGCGCGGCATAGTCGGTCGATCCGGCCAGCTTCTCGGGGATCGGGCCGAGCGCGATGAAGTAGCTTGAGAAGTCGAGGCCGCCGAACAGCTTGCCGATGATCGGCATCAGCACATCCTCGGTCAGCGACGTGATGATCTTGCTGAACGCCGCGCCGATGATCACCGCGACCGCCAGATCGAGCACGTTGCCGCGCGCGATGAACGCCTTGAATTCCTTGAGCATGCTGGGTCTCCCTCTACTGTTCCCCGCGAACGGGCAGACTTCCCCCGTCGGCCGGTGAAAGCAAGAGCGATTGCGGCGCGGGCGACGCTACTGTATTTGGCGGGCAATACAGTTACGCCCCCGAGAGGAGTGAGTTTATGGATCGTCGCCTGCTTGCCGCGCTTGCCACCCCCGCCATCGCGCTGTCGGTTTCGGCCTGCGGCATCAACAGCGTCCCCGCCGCCGAGGAAACGGCCAAGGCGCGCTGGGCCGACGTGCAGGCGCAGTATCAGCGCCGCGCCAACCTGATCCCCAATCTCGTCGCGACGGTGAAGGGCTATGCCCAGCATGAGAATGACGTGCTGACGCAGGTGACCGAGGCCCGCTCGCGCGCCTCCTCGGTCCAGCTCAGCGCCGAGGACCTGAAGGATCCCGCGAAGGTCAAGGCATTCCAGGATGCGCAGGGCTCGCTCAGCCAGTCGCTCGGCCGCCTGCTGGTGACGACCGAGGCCTATCCCGACCTCAAGGCTGACCAGAATTTCCTGTCGCTCCAGTCGCAACTCGAAGGCACCGAGAACCGCATCACCATCGCGATCCGCGACTATAACGAAGCGGTGCGCGCCTATAACACGATGATCCGCACCTTCCCCGACATCATCGGCGCGAAGCTGGTCCACGGCGCCAAGCCGATGACGCCGTTCGAGGCGACCACGCCCAACGCCGACCAGGCCCCCAAGGTCGATTTCGGCACGAAGGGCTGAACCGCGGGCGGAGTAAAATCGATGACCGCCATATCGATGCGGCGGAGGGCATGGCAGACGGGCATTGTGTGGCTGCTGCTCGCGCTTGCCCTGCTGCTTGCCACCGCGGCGCACGCCCAGACCTTCCCCAAGCTCACCGGCCAGGTCGTCGACGATGCGCATCTGCTCGATGCCGCGCAAACCGCCGATCTCACCGCGAAGCTCGCCGCGATCCAGCAGGCGAGCGGACGGCAGTTCGTCGTCGTCACGCTGCCCAGCCTCGAAGGCTATGAGATAGAGGATTATGGCTACCGCCTCGGCCGCGCCTGGGGGATCGGCAGCAAGAAGGAAAATGACGGCGTCCTGCTGATCGTCGCGCCCAACGAGCGCAAGGTGCGGATCGAGGTCGGCTACGGGCTCGAACCTTATCTTACCGACGCGCTTTCCTCGGTAATCATCAACACCCAGATCGTCCCGCGCTTCAAGCAGGGCGACATGGCGGGCGGGATCATCGCCGGCGCCGATGCGATCATCGAGCAGTTGAAGCTGCCCGAGGATCAGGCGCAGGCGCGCCAGCAGCAATTGCTCTCGCAGGCCAAGCACAAGAAGCAGCAGGGCGTGCCGATCGCGCTGATCTTCTGGCTGATCGTGCTTTTCGTCTTCGTCCTTCCCGCCATTTTCGGCCGCCGGCGCGGGCGGCGCTATCGCGGCGGCAGCGGCCCCGTGGTCATCTGGGGCCCCGGCTGGGGCTCGGGCGGCGGCAGTGGCGGGAGCGGCTGGGGCGGCGGCGACTGGGGTGGCGGCGGCGGTGGAGGCGGCGGCTTCTCGGGCGGCGGCGGATCATTCGGCGGCGGCGGAGCATCGGGGGGATGGTGATGAACGCCGAGGACGCCGAATGCGTATCGCGGGCCGTGGCCAATGCCGAGGCCCGCTCGAACGGCGAGATCGTGACGATCGTCGCCGATGCCTCCGATCCCTATTATGACACCGCGCTGCACTGGGCGATTGCGATCATGCTGCTCGTGCCCGCCTTCTTCGCGCTTCGCCCGGGCCTGCTGATGCAGATCGTCACCTTCGCCTCGGGCGGCTGGGCGGGCGAGCATGAGGCGGCGTCGATCAGCGCGGCCCTGCTCGCGATGATGGTGCTGAAGTTCATCACCGTCTGGCTGGTCACGCGCTGGCGGCCGCTGCGCGTCTGGCTCACCCCGCGCGGGGTGAAGGCGGCGCGCGTGCGGGCGCGGGCGATCACCTGCTTCAAGGTCGGCGCGGAGAAGCGCACCGTGGGGCATACCGGCATCCTCATCTACCTCTCGATGGCCGAGCATGTCGCCGAGATCGTCTCGGACGAGGCGATCCACGCCAAGGTCGCACCCGAAGCATGGGGCGACGCGATGGCCGCGCTGATCGATCATGTCCGCGAAGGCCGCGTGGCCGACGGGATGATCGCCGCCGTCGACAGCGTCGGCGCGATCCTGGCCGAACATTTCCCGCGCGGCGCGGACGACAAGAACGAACTGCCGGACAGGATCATCCTATTGTAGGGATCGGGTTATGGAAGAAATCGTCTGGCAGGGCCGCTTCATCACCACCAAGCGCGACGGCAAGTGGGAATATGTCTCGCGCTCACGCGATATCGAGGCGGCGGTGATCGTCGCGATCGACGAGGATGAGGAAGGCCGGCACATTTTGCTCGTCGAGCAGTATCGCGTCCCGCTCGGCGCCTGGTGCATCGAGCTGCCCGCCGGGCTGGTCGGCGACGATCATGCCGGCGAGGCGATCCGCGTCGCTGCCGCGCGCGAACTGGAAGAGGAAACCGGCTACCGCGCCGAGCATCTGACGCTGATCGGCCGCTTCGCTTCCTCCCCCGGCATGGTCTCCGAAACCTTCACGCTGGTGAAGGCCGACGGGCTCGACAAGGTCGGCGCGGGCGGCGGGATCGAGGATGAGGACATCATCGTCCACCGCGTGAAGCTGGAAGACGTGCCCGCCTTCATCGCCGGCAAGCGCGCGGACGGCGCGATGATCGACGTCAAGCTGCTCCTGCTCCTCGCCGGCGAGATCATCGGCTGAGCGCCTGCGGCGCTGACCTATAAAAGCCGCCAGACGGCGAGCCCGACAAGCGAGGCGGAAAGCGAGGCGAGAAGCGGCGCGGCTGCCTTCACGCCCGCGACGCCCCGCGCGATCGCCATCGTCATGCCCGCCTTGATCGCCGTATTGGCAAGCACGGGAACGGCGAGCACCAGCCCCGCCGCGCGATCGTCGATCGAATCGGCGGGCAGGCCGGCCAGCGTCATCACGGCGGCGTCGACATCGGACATGCCGGTCAGCCCCAGCACCACCGCCATGCCGGAGCTGCCGAACTGATGCAGCGACCAGCGCGCGACCAGCGACAAGAGGGCTACCAGCCCCGCGAGCATCAGCGCCGGCCCGAAAGCGAAGGGGTTGCCAAGGGGCACGGCGCCGCTTTCGCCCGCCTGTCGCCGCCAGGCGAGCAGCGCGAGCAGCGCCGCGACGATCGTCGCCGGCGCTATGGCGATCGCCAGCGTCGGTAGCGCGCGCGGCATGAGGATCGCGGTCAGCAACTGGACGCGCAGGAACATGACGATCGACGCCAGCGCGATGCCGGCGGTCAGCGCGCCGTGGGCCGCGGGCTGGGCGGACAGGCGGCGTGCCAGATCGGCTGTCACCGCCGTCGACGAAACGATGGCGCCGGTGAGGGCGACGATCAGGATGCCCCGCTCGCTGCCGAATCGCCGCGCGGCGACATAGCCGCCGAAGGACAGCGCGGCGACCATCACCACGACCATCCAGATGCGGCGCGGATTCCATGCGCCATAGGGGCCGAGGTCGGCATCGGGCAGAAAGGGCAGGACGACGAGCGCGACGAGAAGGAAGCGCGCGACGGCCTCCACCTCGGCCGCGCTTAGCCCTCTCAGCAAGGCGTGCATCGATCGCCGGGCGCTCAATATGGCGAATGTCGCGGCGGCGGCGGCAAGCGCTGGGGCCGGCCCCAGCCGCACCGCCGCAACCCCGATGGCGAACGTCAGCAGCCCCGCTATCGTCGTCGTCGCGGACATGTGGTCGTCGCGCGCGGAGCGGGCATAGCCAACGCCCAGCACGATCGCGACGCCTATGCCGATCGCGGCTCCGATCGAATCGGGCGCAAGGGCGGCAAGCCCGCCCGCCAGCCCGATCAGCCCGAAGGTGCGGAACCCCGCGACACGCCTGCCGCTTTCCATCGCCCGCTGCGCCCAACCGCGCTCCATGCCGACGATCAGGCCGGCGGCGAGCGCCGCCGCGAGCGGAATCAGTTGGGGGTCGACCGCCGCCATGCGGCCGCTAAACCGCCGCGCCGACCAGGCGGCCGATCCCCGCCGTCACCACCATGGCAAGCGCGCCCCAGAAAACGACGCGCGCCACCGGCCGCCACGGCCTCGCCCCGCCCGTGACCGCGCCGATCGCCCCCAGCGCCGCAAGGCACAGGATCGAGCCGACAGCCTCGCCCGCGACGATCGTCGATCGGGGCAGCAGCGCGGCCAGCAATACGGGCACGGCAGCGCCTGCGGTGAATGTGGCGGCGGACGTCAGCGCCGCGACGACGGGACGCGCGGTCGTCTGCGCGGAGATGTGGAGCTCATCGCGCGCGTGCGAGCCCAGTGCGTCATGCGCCATCATCTGGCGGGCGACGTGGCGCGCCGTCTCGGGCTCCACGCCGCGCGCCACATAGATGGCGGCAAGCTCCTCGAGCTCGGCTTCGGGGCTGGTCGCCAGCTCGGAACGCTCGCGCGCCAGATCGGCCTTTTCGGTGTCCGATTGCGAACTGACCGACACATATTCGCCCGCCGCCATCGACATCGCGCCTGCCACCAGCCCCGCAATGCCCGCCACCAGGACCGCCGGGCGCGGCGCGCCCGAGGCCGCGACGCCGATCATCAGGCAGGCCGTCGACACGATACCGTCATTGGCCCCCAGCACGGCGGCGCGCAGCCAGCCGATACGCGCGACGAGGTGGACTTCACGGTGACGAGGCATGGCATCCCCCGGAAATGCGGCCCGCCTTTGCTAGGGCAGGTCGCTGGCCGCGGCAATCCGTCCAGCTTGCTCCATGCCTGCGAAGCTGGCACCAGACGGCGCATGAGCACATCCTCAAACGACGCTTCGGGCAAGCGCGATCTGGCTCTCGCGCTCAGGCGCGGGATCATGGGGCAATGCCCGTCGTGCGGCGAGGCGAAGCTGTTCGCCAGCTTCCTCAAGCCCGTCGCCGCCTGCCCGCATTGCGGCGAGCATTGGGCGGATCGGCGCGCCGACGATTTCCCCGCCTATCTGGTGATCCTGATCCTCGGCCACCTGCTCGTGCCCGTCGTGGTCGCGGTCAACCTGAAGACCGATCTGCCGATCTGGCTCCAGATGGTCGGGTGGCCGATCCTCGCCGCCCTCATCGCGCTGGCGATGATCCAGCCAGCCAAGGGCTTCGTGCTCGGCCTGCTCTGGGCGCGCTAGCGCTGCACGCAACGTCCGGTCCGGAGAGCGCCGCTCCGGCGGCGGCGCGGATCCGCTTACCGCGGATCGTTATTTGTAAATCGCTGCGGCGTCGATCTTCCGGTCCTGCGCAGCCAGCTTCTCCACCTTGCCGAGGATGCTGAGATCGAGCTTCAGGATCTTCAGCTTCTCGCGATAGCGCGCGAACGACATCAGCATGGTTTCGCGCTCGGCGGGGGACAGCACGGCCGTGTCGGGATGGATCCGGAACATCGCGTTGAGATTGTCGAGCTCGACATAAGTCGTCCGTATCTGGATGACAGCCGCTTCCTGAAGATAATAGACCTTCCAGTAATTGTCGACCAGCGTCCGCGGCGCGAGCGACAGCAATCCGCTGTCGCGGGCCGCCGCCCAGGCGCTGTCGCTGGGAATGGCGAGAATCACCTCGTCCGGATGCTCGACATGTTCCGACGCCTGAATCCGGTCTATCGATCTGTCGATTTTCGCGATCGTCGCGTCGATCGCGCGGCTGTTTTCCGAGACGATCGTCTGGGTGTCCAGTCCCTCCTGGCGCAGGCTCTCGCGCATCTCCTCCACCTGGGCGCGATGGTGGAAATGCTCGGCCGTCTGCTCCAGCCCGAGTGCGATGAGCAGGCCGACCGTGATCGTCGCGATATGCGCGAAAAAGGAACGCCAGCCCTGAAGGGCGTGATGCGGAGTGTGGACGTCGAGCATTATGGACTGGGCCTCATTGTGTCGGCGGGCGCGCCGGTCGAAGATCGTTCCGCCCCCGTGGGGACGTTGCGCAGGCCCGGCCATTTTGCAATGGCGATGATGCCCCTTGCCACGGTTTACACGGCGTCAACCGCGCCGCGCCTATAGCCGCGACGTGATCGACAATTTTTCGCTGGGCCTCACGCATGCGCTGCTGCTGATCGCGGCATGGCGCCTGCTGTCGCGCCCTGATCTCGATCGCGGGGATCCGCCGGCCCCCGATGCCGCGCCGGGGGGCAAGGGCTGGCGGCGGCCCCGTGCGTGATCTCGCCTTCATCGGCTTTCTCGTCGCGCTGCTCGGCTTCGGGTTCAGGCGGCCGTTCCTCTTCGTCCTCGCTTATGCCTATGTCGATATCGTCGCGCCCCAGCGGCTGACCTATTATCTGCTCAACGCCGTTCCCGTCTCGCTGATCGTGGCCGCGCTCGCGCTCGGCGGCTGGATTCTCGCCGACGACAAGCGCGGCCTCCGCCTCGCCCCGCGTCAGGCGCTGATCCTGCTGCTGCTCGGCTGGTGCTGGCTGACGACCGGATGGGCCGCCTTCCCGGTCGAGGCGCAGGACAAATGGGGCTGGGTGTGGAAGGCGCTGGCCTTCGCCGCCTTCCTGCCCTTCACGCTGCGCACCCGGCTGCGGATGGAGGCGCTGGCGCTGTTCATGACGCTGTCGGCCGCCTCGATCATCATCGTCGGCGGCATCAAGACGCTGGCCTCGGGCGGCGGCTATGGCGCGCTCAACCTGATGGTCGACAATAACAGCGGGCTTTACGAAGGCAGCACCATCTCGACGGTGGCGATCGCGCTCATCCCGCTCATCCTCTTCCTGATGCGCCACGGCACGATCTTCGCGCCCGACTGGCGGGTGAAACTGTTCGGCGGGGCCTTGATCTTCGCCTGCCTGATCTTGCCGGTGGGGACCGAGGCACGCACCGGCCTCGTCTGCATCGGGGTGCTGGCGCTGCTGATGCTCCGCGAGGTCAGGCGCCGCGCAGCCTATGTCGCGGCGCTCGGCGCGCTCGCGCTCGTCGCCCTGCCCTTCCTGCCGCAGAGCTTCACCCAGCGCATGGAAACGATCGGCAGCTACCGTGCCGACCAGTCGGCCTCGACGCGCCTCGCCGTGTGGCAATGGACGTGGGACTATGCCAAGGCGCATCCGCTGGGCGGCGGCTTCGACGCCTATCGCGCCAACCGCATCGTGGTGGAGACCGAGACGAAAGATGGCTCCCGTTCCGTCGCCATGACCCCGATCGTCGATAAGGCGCGCGCCTATCACAGCGCCTATTTCGAGATGCTGGGCGAACAGGGCTGGCCGGGCCTCGGCCTGTGGCTCGCGATCCAGCTCGGCGGGCTGTGGCGGATGGGCGCGATCCGCAGGCGCTATGCCGATGCGCCGTCCGATCTTGCCTGGGTGCGCCCCTTCGCCACCGCGCTCCAGAATGCGCAGATCGTCTATATGGTCGGCGCATTGTTCGTCGCGATCGCGATCCAGCCCTTCATGCTGATGCTCACCGGCCTGCAGATCGGGCTCGAGGCCTGGCTGGCGCGGCGTAATCGGCAGGCCGCACCGCGCGGCTTCGCGCGCCGCATCGCCGCCATATGAGCAGCCGCATCGCCGATCTGCCCGCGCTCACCGCGATCCGGGGTTTCGCGGCGTTCTACGTGATGTTCTTCCACATCCGCGACAGCATAGACGGCCTGTCGCGCCCGATGCACCTGTTCCTCGGGCGGGGCTATCTGGCGGTCGATCTATTCTTCGTCCTCTCGGGCTTCGTCATCTGGCTCAACTATGCCGCGCGGCTGCGCGAGGCGGGGCCGGCAGGCGTCCCGGCCTATCTGTGGCGACGCTGGGCGCGCATCTGGCCGCTCCATATCACGCTGCTCGCGGGCACCGCCGCGATGGCGCTGCTCTTCGCGCTGACCGGACGCGCCGATCCCGTCCGCTATCCCTTTGCGGAGCTTCCGCTCCACATGCTGCTGCTCCAGAACTGGGGCTTCACGCCCGTCCTCACATGGAACATCCCGGCCTGGTCGATCAGCACCGAATGGGCGGCCTATCTCGCCTTCCCCCTGCTCGTCGCGATCGACTGGCGGCGGCTGCCGACGATCGCGCTGGCCCTGGCCTTCGCGCTGCTGCTCGCGATCCTCGCCTATGCCTATGCGCCACAGGGCGTGCTGTATCTCGATGTCGCGCACTACGGCCTCGTCCGTTGCCTCGTCGAATTCGCGCTGGGCACGATCGTCTGCGCGCTGTGGCAACGCTCGACGCGCACGACAGGCGCGATCGGCGGCGCGATCATGCTCGCCATGGCCCCGCTCATCTGGTTCGGCGGCGTGCCCGAGACGATCGCCGCGCCGCTCGGCTTCGCCGGCCTCGTCCTGTTCCTCGCCTGCTGCCCCGGCCTGCTCGGGCGGTCGGGCGCGCTGATCTGGCTCGGCGAGGTCAGCTATTCGATCTACCTGTCGCACGTGCTGATCTGGATCGCGTTCAAGCTGCTGTTCGTGAAGGACGCCGCGCATGTCGGCCCCGTCGCAATCGCCGCCTATGTCGCGATCGTCATCGTCGCATCGGGGCTGCTCCACCGCCTCGTCGAGCGCCCGGCGCAGGCGTGGCTCAACGCACACCGGCCCATGGGAACCCTTCGGCTCCAGCGGGATTGACCCGTTGCCGTCGCCCCGCGCGACCGGCTATCTGGGTCGCGCCCGCGGCCAGCAAGCCCGAAAGGACCGATCATCGCTTCCCCGACCGCAAGCCCGAGCCCGTCGCCGACCTTCGCCGACAAGCTCGATCCGGCCGACCTGAGCCGCCAGACGACCGAATTCTGGGTCGCCGCCACGCATTGGTTCCAGACCCACTGGCTGCAGATCGCGATCGGCATCGGCGCGGCGCTGATCATCGCGCTCGCGCTGCGCTTCGCCCGCTCGCTCGGCGAAAGGCTGTGCCGCCACGACCGGTCGGGCGCGGGCTGGACGACGATCTTCGGCCGCGCCATCTCCAGGACCGGCAATTTCTTCATCTTCGCCATATCGGCGCGCCTCGTCGTCCATTTCGCGCAGGCGCCGGGGCCGGTGGCAGAGGTCTTCGTCTTCATCTTCATCGTCGCCTCGGCCTTCCAGGCGGCGATCTGGGCGCGCGAGCTGATCCTCGGCTTCATCGAGCATCGCACGCACACCGACGAGGGCGAGGCGCTGGGCAGCGCGATGGGGATCATCCGCCTGCTGGTCACGGTGGTGCTGTTCGCGATCGCGGTGATCGTCGTGCTCGACAATCTCGGCGTCAACGTCACCGGCCTGATCGCCGGTCTCGGCGTCGGCGGCATCGCGATCGGCCTCGCCGCGCAGGGGATCTTCTCCGATCTGTTCGCAGCACTCTCGATCCTGTTCGACAAGCCATTCCGGCGCGGCGACACGGTGCAATATGATCAGACGCAGGGCACGGTCGAGGCGATCGGGCTGAAGTCGACGCGCATCCGCGCGATCACCGGCGAGGAAAAGGTGATCGCCAACTCGCAGCTATTGGGCAAGGAGCTCTCCAACCTCAGCGAGCTCACCCGCCGCCGCATCCGTTTCATGCTCGGCGTCACTTACCAGACGCCGCCCGATGTCTGCGACAAGATCCCCGCGATGCTTGCCGAGATCGTCAGGGCCAACAAAGCGGCGCTGGTCCGTGCGGGCTTCGTCAATTTCGGCGCGAGCACGCTCGATTTCGAACTGGATTTCGACGTGATGAGCCCCGATTTCGCCGTCACCTTCCAGACGCGCCACAATATCGGCCTCGCCATCCTTCGCCGCTTCAACGACGAAGGCATCGATTTCGCCTATCCCACCCAGACGACCTTCACCGCCGCGCCCGACGGCCGGATGATCATGCCCTATGCCGAGATCACGGCGCCCAGGCCGGATGGAAGCGGCGGCGAAGCGACCGGGGGCTGATCGGCGCTCACGCCGCCTGCCGCGCGATCTCGGCAAACCAGGGCGCCATCCGCCGGCACGCCTCCTCGATCCGGTCGGTCGAGACGGCGAAGCTCAGCCGCATGAAGCGATGCCCGTCGACGGGGTCGAAGTCGCGCCCCGGCGCGGTCGCGACGGCGGTGTCCTGCAGCAGCTTCATGCATAGCGCGAAGCTGTCGCCGGTCAGGTGCCCGACATCGGCATAAATGTAGAAGGCCCCGTCGGGCGGCGCGATCCGCCGCAGCCCCATGTCGGGCAGCGCGCCCAGCAATATGTCGCGGTTGCGGCGATAGGTATCGACATGGCCCTCGAGCACGTCGCGCTCGTCGAAGGCGATCAGCCCGGCATGCTGGGCAAGGCTGGGCGGGGTCAGGAACAGATTGCCCATCCGCGCCCGCGCCGCGTCGATCTGATCGGCCGGCACCACCAGCCAGCCCAATCGCCACCCGGCCATGCTGAAATATTTGGAGAAGCTGTTGACGATGAACGCCGTCGGTTCGTCCTGCAGCACCGATCGCGCGGCGCCGACATAGGAGAGCCCGTGGTAGATCTCGTCGGAGATGATGCGGATGCCCCGCCGCCGGCACACCGCGACGATCGCCTGCAACTCGGCGTCGCCGATGATCGTCCCGGTCGGGTTGGCGGGGCTGGCGATGATCAGCCCCTCCGGCGCGGGGTCGAGCGCCTCGACGGCGGCGGCGGTAAGCTGAAAGCGCTCGGCCTCCCCGCAGGCGATCTCGACGGGCTCGATATGCATCGCCTTCAGCGTGTTGCGATAGGCGACATAGCCGGGCCGCGCGAGCGCGACGCGCGCGCCGGGCGCGAAGGCGCAGGACAGCGCAAGCACGAAGGCCGGCGACGCGCCGCAGGTCAGGATCACCTGCTCGGGATCGACCGTGACGCCATAAGCCTCGACATAATGGCGCGCGATCCGTTCCTTGAGCGCCGGGCTTTCCCAATAGCCCATGCCGTCATGGTCGAGCACATGATGCGCGCGTGCGATCGCGGCGGGCGGCGCGCCGGTCGAAGGCTGGCCGAACTCCATGTGGATGACGGGCTCGCCCGCCGCCGCCATGCGATGCGCGAGGCGGCTCAGCGAGATGGCGTGGAAGGGATCGATGCGCGCGGTCATGCGCAGAGCGATGACGCGCCCGGCGGCATAGCTCAAGCCCTATGTCCGATTTCGCGGGCGCACGCATCAATGGCGCGGCCGCCTGCGCCACGCTAAAGCGTGCGCGATGATCCGCCTGACCGAACTGACCCTGCCCCTCCATCATGCCGAGGAGGCGCTGCCCGCCGCCATCTGCAAGCGCCTGCGCATCACCCCGCGCGAGATGATCCGCTACAGCGTCGCGCGCCGCGCCAATGACGCGCGCGACCGCACCAACATCCGCCTCGTCTATTCGGTCGACGTCAATGTGAAGAACGAGGCGGCGGTGCTCGCGCGCTTCCGCGCCGATCGCAATATCGGCCCGACCCCCGACACCAGCTACCGCCCGATCATGCAGGCGCCGGCGGGCGTGAAGCGTCCGGTGGTGATCGGCGCCGGCCCCTGCGGGCTGTTCGCCGCGCTCATCCTCGCGCAGATGGGCTTCCGCCCGATCATCGTCGATCGCGGCAAGGTGGTGCGCGAACGCACCAAGGACACGTGGGGCCTGTGGCGCCGCAGCGTGCTCAACCCCGAATCCAACGTCCAGTTCGGCGAGGGCGGCGCGGGCACCTTTTCCGACGGCAAGCTCTACAGCCGGATCAAGGATATGCGGAACCTCGATCGCAAGGTGCTGACCGAGTTCGTCAAGGCCGGCGCCCCGCCCGAAATCCTCACCGAAGCGCATCCGCATATCGGCACCTTCCGGCTGGTGACGATGGTCGAGAGCATCCGCGAGACGATCGAGGGGCTGGGCGGCGAATATCGCTTCTCCACCCGCGTCGACGGGCTCGACATCGCCACCGACGCGCAGGGCGAACGCCGCATCGTCGGGCTCCACCTCAACGACGACGGCTATCTGGAGGCCGATCGCGTGGTGATGGCGATCGGCCACAGCGCGCGCGACACCTTCGCGATGCTCGTCGAGGCTGGCGTCCATGTCGAGGCCAAGCCCTTCTCGATCGGCGTGCGGATCGAGCATCCGCAGTCGTGGATCGACAAGGCGCGCTTCGGCGTCGATGCGGGCAATCCGATCCTCGGCGCGGCCGAATATCATATCTCGCATCACTGCAGGAATGGCCGCACCGTCTACAGCTTCTGCATGTGCCCCGGCGGCACCGTCGTCGCCGCGACCTCGGAGGAAGGCCGCGTCGCGACCAACGGCATGAGCCAATATTCGCGTAACGAGCGCAACGCCAATTCGGGCTTCGTCGTCGCCATCGATCCGGAGCGCGACTATCCCGGCGATCCGCTGGCGGGCATCGCTTTCCAGCGCCACTGGGAATCGCTCGCCTTCGTGGCGGGCGGGTCCGACTACAGGGCGCCCGCGCAGCGCGTCGGCGATTTCCTCGCCGGGCGTCCGTCGACCGCGCTCGGCAGCATCATCCCTTCCTACCGCCCGGGCGTGACCCCCACCGATCTCTCCGCCTGCCTCCCCGATTTCGCGGTCGAGGCGATGCGCGAGGCGATCCCCGCCTTCGGCCGCCAGATCAAGGGCTATGACCACCCCGACGTGGTGATGACCGGCGTCGAGACGCGCACCTCCTCGCCCGTCCGCTTCACGCGCGGCGAGGATTTTCAGAGCCTCAACACGCCCGGCCTGTTCCCGGCGGGCGAGGGCGCGGGCTATGCGGGCGGCATCCTCTCGGCGGCGGTCGACGGCATCAAGGTCGCCGAGGCCGTGGCGCGCAGCATCGCCGCGCCATGACGCTGATCCTCTTCAACAAGCCTTACGGCGTGATCAGCCAGTTCACCGATCGCGGCACGGCGGGATCGGATCGCCAGACGCTTTCCGACTATATCGACCTGCCCGGCGTCTATCCCGCCGGCCGCCTCGATCTCGACAGCGAGGGGCTGATGCTGCTGACCGACGACGGTCGGCTGCAGGCGCGCATCGCCGATCCCAAATACAAGATGCCCAAGACCTATCTGGTGCAGGTCGAGGGCGATATGGCCGAACCCGCGCTCGCCGCGCTCCGCAAGGGCGTGATGCTCAAGGACGGCCCGACGCGCCCGGCCGAGGCCGCGCGCATCGATGCGCCCGATCTGTGGCCGCGCGTGCCTCCGGTGCGCTTCCGCAAGAGCGTCCCCGATTGCTGGGTCCGCCTGACCATCCGCGAAGGGCGCAACCGCCAGGTCCGCCGCATGACCGCCGCCGTAGGCCACCCGACGCTGCGCCTCGTCCGCTGGAGCATCGGCGACTGGTCGATCGCCGACGTGCCCCCGGGCGAATGGCGATCGCAGCGACCGTGAAAATCTATTTCGACGGCGGCTGCCGCCCCGCGCCCATCGGGATGGAAACCGCCGTCGTCGCGGGCGGCCGCACCTGGCTCCGGCGCGATCTCGGCCCCGGCACCGCCATGGACGCCGAATGGCTGGCACTGATCCACGCCGTCCGCGTCGCGCAGGAGCTTGGGGCAGAGAATCCCCTCTTCCTCGGCGACGCCCTCGCGGTCATTGAGCAGGCGACCGGCGCGGTGAAATGCCGGGCTACCTTCGTACGCCATCTCGCGACGCTGGCGGCGCTGACCGATCCCGCCGCCCTGCGCATCCGCCACGTCAAGCGGACCCAGAACCTCGCCGGCATCGCCCTCGCCCGCCTGCAGCGATAACACTCCTCGCGCTGGCATGGTCAGCCTGACCATTTGACGATCCCCCAGCCGCGGGCCGCAGCGATGGCGCGCAGCTTGCGCGATGGATTCACGGTCACGGGCTCGTCAGCAAGCTCGAGCAGCGGCGTGTCCGATGCGTGGTCGGTATAAACGCGAACGTGCATGCCGCCCGGCGCAAGCCCCTCGGCCGCCGCATAGTCGAGAAACATCCGGGCCTTCATCGCGCCATAGCAGTTGAAGCCCTTGATGGCGGGCAGCAGATGTCCGTCCTCCCAGCGGCACTCGGTGCCGATGATCTCGGTGATGCCGAGGCGCGCGGCGATGGCGTCGAGGTAGAAGCGATTGGCGGCGCTCGCCAGGATCACGCGACGTCCGGCCGCCCGGTCCAGCGCGATCTGGGCGATCCCCTCGGCATAGCATTGCCTTCGCGTCAGCCGCTCTGCGAATGCCGACGCGAGCGCGCGAACGGATCGGGCGGGTACACGGCCGCCCATCATGCAGCGCTGCATGAAGCTCTTGAGCGTCTCGCGCTCGATCAGTTTCGCCTTGTAGGCGATCATCGCCCCAAGCACGGCGGGCAGGAACAGCAACCGCCAGGGCGCGAGCCGCCAGGCCGCCATCAGCAGGAGCGGCGACCAGGTGCCGTGCCGGGTCAGCGTCCTGTCGAGATCGAAGACGGATACCGCCACCGCTCGCTCGACCGCGACGAGGAGCGGCTTGCCCAAGCGCCGATCCGGGTCGTTGACTGGATGTTCCGATTGCATGTCGCAGAGCCCCCTTCTGTCTCGTAGACGCCGCGGCAGCAGGCGGCCCGTAACGGCTTGGGTGCGGAAAGTCGGGACCCGCGTCGTCTAGACGACATGCGGGTATGTTTCCTCTTCAACCACGATCAGATTCACCAGATCGCGCACAGCCTGCCGGTCGCGCTGGCGCTGACCGGGCGGCCCGACGCGCAGGTCGTCATCGCCGCGACGAACGCCGCGATCATGGCGGAGATCAGGCGGATCGCCGACCCGGCGCAACTCACCCGCGCAGAGCTCGTCATGCTTGATCTCGAAAGCGCGCTGGCGCGGGGCGTGGCCTCGGCGCTCAATGGCCTGGTCCCCGCAAGAAAGATCCTGATATACAGGGATAATCTGGCGTTTTTTCGGGCTCTGGATATCCTCGTCGTCACCGAGCGGACATCGTTGATCCTCAAGCGGCGCTATGCGCTGAACAATTTGCGGATGGTGCTTATCGATCATGGAGCCGGCGATCGGGCGATCGGATTTGGGTCCAGCGCTTCCGATTTCGATCAACTGCTCGTCGCTGGGCCGAAGATACGCGATCGCATGGTGACGGACGCCGGCGTCGATCCGTCGCGCATATCGATGGTCGGCTATCCCAAATTCGATCTGTCCCCGAGGGAGCTCATGGCGCTTCCGATGCGCGACAATGGCCGGCCGACCGTCCTTTACAACCCGCATCTCTCGCCGCACCTTTCGTCCTGGTTCGGCATGGGGCGGCGGGTGCTCGACTATTTCCTCGGATCCGAACGCTATAATCTGATCTTCGCGCCGCATATCATGCTCTTCAACCGGCGCGTGGTCACCACGATCGATCGGTTGCGCATCGCCTTCCCCGGCGGAATCGCGATGAAATATTTCGGGGCGGAGAATATCCACGTCGATCTTGGGAGCCATTACAGCACCGACATGAGCTATGTCGCCGTGGCCGACCTGTATCTGGGCGACGTGAGCAGCCAGGTCTATGAATTCATGCGCCGGCGGCGGCCGTGTATTTTCCTGAACGCGCACGGCATAGACCACCGGGGCGACCCGAATTTCAGTCACTGGAGCGCGGGCGAAGTCATCGGCGACGTCGATCAACTCGGCGCCGCGCTGGACCGTGCATGGGCGCTGCACGAAAGCCGCTATGCCGCCGCGCAGGACGGGCTTTTCGATTATACGTTCGACATCGGGGCGGAGCCGTCGGCCGCGCGCGCGGCCCGCGCGATACTGGATGCCGCGCCGACGTGACGGCCGGGCGCAGTCGCGGGATCGTCGCGCGCATCTATGGCAATCTGGGCGCGCTGCTGGGCGGCAAGGCGGCGGCAGGCGCCCTCAGCCTGATCTACACCGGGATCGCGGCGCGCCTGCTCGGGCCTGCCGACTATGGCATGCTGGTCCTGATTCACGGCTATACGTTGGTCGTCGCCGGCGTCGTGACCTTCCCGGCCTGGCACGCCGTCGTCCGCTACGGGGCAGAAGCGCTCAACGCCGGCGATGCGCCGCGCCTCCTTCGCCTGATGCGCTTCACGGCGCTGCTCGAGTTGGCAGCGGGGGTGCTGGCGGTCGCGCTCGCCGCCTTGCTCGCGCCGGTCATCGGCCCCCATCTGGGGCTCGATCCGACCGCGCAGTCCTTTGCGACCATGTATTGCCTCGCGGTGCTCGCCACTGTTCGCACGACCCCCGCCGGACTATTGCAGCTGCAGGGTCAGTTCAGGCTGCTGGGCCTCCACAATATCGTGAACCCGCTGGTCCGGCTCGCCGGCACGATCGTCGCGCTCGCCTTTCATGCGGGACTCCGGACCTTCCTCGCGACCTGGTTGCTCGCGGCGCTCGCCGAATGCCTGTCGATGTGGCTGCTCGGCTATTGGGCGATGCGCCGCTATCGCCCCTGGGCCGGGCCTCCCGCACGCGCGCCGAGCGTGCGGCGCGAAAATCCTGGCCTCTTCCGGTTCATGACGCTGGCCAATGTCGATGCGACCTTCGCCGATCTGGCGCCCCGCATCGCGCTGCTCGCCGTGGGCTGGGTGCTGGGTCCTGCCGCCGCCGGGCTTTATTCGATCGGTCAGCGGGCGACCGCGATCATCGCCCAGCCCGCGATCATATTGGGCCAGGCCGCCTATGCGGAGCTTGCGCGCTTCGTTGCGGAGGGCAAGCGCGGCCTGCCGCTGCGCCATGCCGTCTATCGATGCGTCGGGATCGCGACGCTGGCCGCGAGCCCGGTCCTGTTCCTGCTGCTCGCTTTCCCGCGCCTGTTCATCAAGCTGATCGCGGGCGGGGCCTTTGGCGGCGCGGCGGGAATCGTCGCCTGGCTGATGCTGGCGCGCGTGATACGCATGGCGGCGCCCCCCGCCGGCGCGGCGCTGGTGGCGCTGGGCCGGCCGGGCGCGTCGGTATCGGCCAGCCTGCTCGCGGCACTCGCGACACTCCCGCTCCTGCCTCTTGCGATGCAGCTTATGGGACTTTCCGGGGCCGGCATGTTGGCTGCGGTCGAGGCGGCGATCGCGACAGGAATCCTGGTCCTCTATTTGAATCGCGAGACCGGGGTGCGCCGGTCCGCGCCGGGCTGAACAACGGCCCCGGCCTTGCGACTCGTGACCGCGCTCCCCATCCTAGGGGCTGCCATCCGCGCCCCTTGCCTCGCGCGAACATATATGGAACATATCCGGTCATGCTCACCCATATTTCCGTGCGCGGCGCGCGCGAGCACAACCTCAAGGGCGTCGATGTCGATCTCCCGCGCGACAAGCTGATCGTCATCACCGGCCTGTCGGGATCGGGCAAGAGCTCGCTCGCCTTCGACACCATCTATGCCGAGGGGCAGCGCCGCTATGTCGAGAGCCTCTCGGCCTATGCGCGCCAGTTCCTCGAGCTGATGCAGAAGCCCGACGTCGATCATATCGAGGGCCTCTCCCCCGCCATTTCGATCGAGCAGAAGACGACCTCGCGCAACCCGCGCTCGACGGTCGCGACGGTCACCGAGATCTACGATTATATGCGCTTGCTCTGGGCGCGCGTCGGCATCCCCTATTCGCCCGCGACGGGCCTTCCGATCAGCGCGCAGACCGTCAGCCAGATGGTCGATCGCGTGATGACCCTGCCCGAAGGCACGCGCCTTTACCTGCTCGCCCCCGTGGTGCGCGGGCGCAAGGGCGAATATCGCAAGGAGCTGGCCGAGTGGCAGAAGGCGGGCTTCACCCGCGTGCGCATCGACGGGCAGTTCCACGACATCGAGGAAGCCCCGGCGCTCGACAAGAAGTACAAGCATGACATCGAGGTGGTGGTCGACCGCATCGTCGTGCGCGACGGCATCCAGACGCGCCTCGCCGACAGCTTCGAGACCGCGCTGAAGCTCGCCGAGGGCCTTGCCTATGTCGATCCGGCGGACTCGCTTCCGACGGCGGGAGAAGAATCGCCGTTCGTCCCGAGCGAAGTCGAGGGACGTGTCTCGACTGCGCTCGACACGAACGGAGCAAAAGCCGCCGGATCGGGCATGAAGCTCGATTACGCCTCCCCCGGCCGCATCACCTTTTCCGAGAAGTTCGCCTGCCCCGTCTCGGGCTTCACCATTGCCGAGATCGAGCCGCGTCTCTTCTCGTTCAACGCCCCGCAGGGCGCGTGCCCCGCATGCGACGGCCTTGGCGAGAAGCTGATCTTCGACGAGGATCTCGTCGTCCCCAACCACGCGCTCAGCATCAAGAAGGGCGCGATCGTCCCCTGGGCCAAGTCCAACCCGCCCAGCCCCTATTACATGCAGGTGCTGAACAGCCTCGCGGCCGAGTTCGGCTTCAGCATCGATACGCCGTGGCAGGACCTGCCCGGCGAGGTGAAGCTGATCATCCTCCACGGCACCGGCGGCAAGCCCGTCACGCTCCGCTTCCAGGACGGGCGCAAGAGCTACGAGGTCAAGAAGGCGTTCGAGGGCGTTATCGGCAATCTCAACCGCCGCCTGCTCCAGACCGAGAGCGCCTGGATGCGCGAGGAGCTGGGCAAGTACCAGTCCTCCGCCCCGTGCGAGGTCTGCCTCGGCGCGCGCCTCAAGCCCGAGGCGCTGGCGGTCAAGATCGCGATGACTGACATCAGCCAGGCCACGCGCATGTCGGTGGTCGACGCGCTCGGCTGGTTCACCGCCCTCCCCCCGCAGCTGAGCGATCAGCAGCGCGCGATCGCCGAGCGCATCTTGAAGGAAATCGTCGAGCGCCTCGGCTTCCTCAACAATGTCGGGCTCGATTATCTCAACCTCGATCGCACCTCGGGCACGCTTTCGGGCGGCGAGAGCCAGCGCATCCGCCTCGCCTCGCAGATCGGCAGCGGCCTCTCGGGCGTGCTCTACGTGCTCGACGAACCCAGCATCGGCCTCCACCAGCGCGACAACGACATGCTCCTCGCCACGCTGCGCCGCCTGCGCGATCTCGGCAACACCGTGATCGTGGTCGAGCATGACGAGGATGCCATCCGCCAGGCCGATTATGTCGTCGACATGGGCCCCGGCGCGGGCGTCCATGGCGGCGCGGTCGTCGCGCGCGGCACGCTGGAGGAACTGCTCGCCAACGAAAACAGCATCACCGCTGACTATCTCGCCGGCCGCCGCCGCATCGACGTGCCGGCAAAGCGCCGCAAGGGATCGGGCAAGAAGCTCACCGTGCGCGGCGCCACCGCCAACAATCTGCGCAACGTCACCGCCAGCATCCCCCTGGGCACCTTCACCTGCATCACCGGCGTCTCGGGCAGCGGCAAGTCGAGCTTCACCATCGACACGCTCTACGCCTCGGCCGCGCGCCAGCTGAACGGCGCGCGCCTCCTCGCCGGCCATCATGAGAAGATCGAGGGGCTCCAGCATCTCGACAAGGTGATCGACATCGATCAGTCGCCCATCGGCCGCACCCCGCGCTCCAACCCCGCCACCTATACCGGCGCCTTCACCAATATCCGCGACTGGTTCGCGGGCCTGCCCGAGGCGGAGGCGCGCGGCTACAAGCCCGGCCGCTTCAGCTTCAACGTCAAGGGCGGCCGCTGCGAGGCGTGCCAGGGCGACGGCGTGCTCAAGATCGAGATGCACTTCCTCCCCGACGTCTATGTGACGTGCGACGTCTGCCACGGCGCGCGCTACAACCGTGAAACGTTGGAAGTGAAGTTCAAGGGCAAGTCGATCGCCGACGTGCTCGACATGACGGTCGAGGACGCCGCCGAATTCTTCAAGGCCGTGCCCCCCATCCGCGACAAGATGGCGATGCTGGTCGAAGTCGGCCTCGGCTATGTGAAGGTCGGCCAGCAGGCGACGACGCTCTCGGGCGGCGAGGCCCAGCGCGTCAAGCTCGCCAAGGAACTGAGCCGCCGCGCCACCGGCAACACGCTCTACATCCTCGACGAGCCCACCACCGGCCTCCATTTCGAGGATGTCCGCAAGCTCTTGGAAGTGCTCCACGCCCTCGTCGAGCAAGGCAACAGCGTCGTCGTGATCGAGCATAATCTCGATGTCATCAAGACCGCCGACTGGATCATCGACATGGGCCCGGAAGGCGGCGTGAAGGGCGGCCAGGTCGTCGCCGAAGGCACGCCGGAGGCGGTCGCGAAGGTCGCGGGGAGCTTTACCGGGGCCTATCTAGCGCCGTTATTGGGGTGAGCGATTAATACACTGGCGATTTTGCGCTATTCGTGTTCTTTAGAGGAACTAGTAGCCGCCTGATTTTCTGCCTCGTTATCGTTGTAAACGAGGGCACTTGCCAATTCATCGAAAATTGTATCCGCCCCCCAGGCTTGAGCGGCCGTAAATGCAATTTTTCTTCGCTCATCTCCGGTAATGCTCTTTAGAGATTTATAACCCAAATCGTGATGCGCCTCTGACCAAGCGTGTTGAAAAAGCGTCTTTATCTGCAACTCAAAGAAATCAGGTATTTTAACGTCAATACCATCCGGCACAACGTCATCCGGCAATTTTAATATATAATGCAGTCCGAAATAACCGAATTCAGAGTCAGAGCTAGGTATCTTGTTCTGTTTTTCTATAAATCGAAAATATTTTTCGATACTCTTCTTTATTATGCCGATATCTTTCAAATAAAATACCGTTATTCTTGCTCCTATTTGATCCTGTATTTCGTCGTTCGGATTTTTATATTTCATTGATCCATCTTGATCTAACTTTTCTGCCTTAGAGATATACCTATCGGGACTTTTCGCTCTCGCAGAAATTCTGTCTATGCGCTCCGCGCCTTCAAGATGAACTGCTATATACTTCTCAAGAGAATTAGCAATTCCGACTAGTGTCGGATATCTCTCTTCATATTCACTAAGAATATGATCATTTTTCATTTTCTAGCCAACCTCTGATCACTTATCTTGCCTTTAGTTGTGTATTCCACTTCTCCATTGTCGGAAGATTTCAACTCAAACACCCTCTCAAAATCGTCGTTCGGAGCCGTCAGTATAGCCCCGTTATTCATCTCGACGGTTCGATATGGAGCCACAATCCGAAACTCATTGTGGTCGAACTGGAATTTCTTTCCAGATAAACTCGGCTTCGCGAGCTGATTTATGACAGTATCCCTGGCGGATTGACTAAATCCGAAACGTTCACAGAAGTCGTCTATAGTGATTGATTTCCCTTTAAAAACAGCCGGCGCTAGCGTGCTCGCATGAGCAATTTCTGATTTAATAGAAAGATTTGGCGTTGATTTTACAGCCTGTTTTAGCGCCGTCGCCAGCCTTCTTGTTCCAGCTGCCGCAGTTTCAGAGAAATCAGCGTTCAGAAAATCTTTTAGCCAATATTCGGATATATGCTCGCCCGATTGACCAGCCTGCCTATCGGTAGCAAATCCTTTCCAATATCCATCCTTTGGAACATGATGCTCGAGCATAACTGCCTTATATGAAGACAATCTCTTGATGAATACTTGCTCAAGAAACTCTACAGCCAGTCCTTCTGAACTTACTTCGGCTAAAATGGCCTCATCTGTAGGAAATCTTGATACTATCAATCGCCTTTTAGTTCCATTGACGCCAACTAGTAGAAACAACAAGCCATCGCCGCTTCGATTATCTGTTGCCCGATGCAATCGCTGGGCAATGGCTAGTCCGTTATCCTGAGTGGGCGCCGCTTCAAATTCGATAAACAAATTACGGCAGTCATTTACCTGCACGCCTTCGATGGCGGGATTGAAGGTAATCTCAAAATCCCGAGAGGACGCGTCTCCCGAAAATATCCCGTCCAGCATTCTGAAGAGCTTGCCGGTACCCAAAGGTATCTCTTTTCCGGATATTGCTCCGCACCCAGAAGCACCCTTCCCCGGTGGGGTCAGGAACGCAAAAGCTTTTGATATTGGCAAATTGATCCTCCCCTATTTCCACGTGACCTTGGTAGGGGAAAAAAATCAATGCTAAACTTCCTTCAATTGGCCAACGATCAAACCATTGCGGATGATATTTTCCCATGCCCCACCTCCCCACCAACCCCATCCATCTAGGCCTCTCCGCCGCCGCATCGGTCGAGCCAGCCTTCACCGGCATGGAATGGTACGCCGCCTATGGCGCGCGCCACGAGGCCGATGGGGTCGAGAGCCGGCTCGTCTCGCAATATAGCTTCGACCGGAGCTGGGACATGTGGGAGATGCACCCCCACGGCGCGGAGGTCGTCATCTGCACCGCCGGCTGCATCACGCTGCATCAGGAACATGCCGACGGCACGCGCGAGAGCGTCACCCTCACTCCCGGCGACTATGCGATCAATCCCCCCGGCACCTGGCACACCGCCGATGTTCCCGCCGGCACCGTCTGCACCGCGATCTTCATCACGGCAGGGCTGGGGACGGAGCATCGGGGTCGCTGAGGCGCGAAAGCCCTGATCGCACCGCTTTAAGGCTCTTCGGGCGCGCCGTTGCGAAACTCGGACGCTCCAGCATAAATGGTCAGCGCGGCGCCGAGGACCAGGATAGCCCATCCCCATTGCAACTGGACCGAACTCATCGCTGCTTCAGCAAGTCCCCGAAACGGATTATCAGCTAGCTCAGAGTTCATTTGAACCCGCAATTCGCTCATGCGCTGTTGAAAACCGAAAAAAGTATATCCCAGCAAGGCGAGGCTTGCGATACCGGGCCACAGGACGTGGCGCACCCACCCCATCAACGCGAGAATCGCGGCGATCAAGGAGAATCCAAAGATAAAGATCCCGTCTCCTCGTCCATTTTGAAAGTAGTTCATCTGGCCTACGATTGGCATGCTGACGATTGGAGTAAACACGCCGACGAAAAGCATCGCGGCACCTATGAGTGCGATAATCTTGTTATTCATGGATGCCTCCATCTCCACGAATAGGATCACACTCGAACGCGAGTAGGTCAATCCGCCACGAACAAATATGGCGCCTTTTGCGTGGTGCAAATAAGGCTGTCCTACAGACCCCATTCCGGCATATCTAGACGGTCCTTCTCGAACCGAAAGGACCGGCCGTGGATCATCCGCAGCTCAGCAGAACCGATATGATCATTCCCTTCGCGGACGGCCCCGATGGCCGCGCCGCCGTCGATGCGTGGCGCGCGCATGTCGAGGCCGGGCGCATCGGCCGCCGCCCGCCGCCTGATCCCGCGCTGGTCGCGAAGAAGGCGCGCATGGCCGATCTGCTCGGCCGCTTCGCCGCATGGCAGCGCCATCCGGAGGACGCGCAATGAGCGCCTCGCCCGACACGTCCGGCGCCACGCCCCGCACCGCCGCGGCGCGATCTGCGGCGCAGCCGCCCGTCCTCCACGGCCCGTCGCCCGCCGCCGCCCATGCCCGGCGCGACGGCTGGTCGCCCCAGCGCCAGCGCACCTTCCTGGAGGCGATCGCCGAGGGCTCGACCGTGGGCGAGGCCTGCGCGCATGTCGGCCTTTCGCCCGCATCGGCCTATGCGCTGCGCCGCCGCGCGGCGGGTACGTCCTTCCGCCTCGGCTGGGATGCGGCGAACCTGCTCGCGCGCGACAAGGTGGCCGATACCCTCCTCGCCCGCGCGATCGAGGGGCAGACCGAAACCTATACGCGCGGCGACGCCGTCTTCACGCGCCACCGCTACGACAATCGCCTCGCCACGGCGATGCTCGCCCGGCTCGATCGGCTGGCCGAGGATGCGCAGGGACCCGTGCCGCAGGCCGCGCGCCTCGTCGCGCAGGAATTCGATGCCTTCCTCGATCTCGTCGAGCGCGACGAGGGGCCGGCGCGCACCGGGTTGTTCGTCGGTGCGCGCGTCGCGGGCGATGGCGTCGCCTGGGGCGACATCGATCCCGTCCTCGCGCTCGCCCGCGCCGATCGCTACCTGCGCGGCCATGCCGGCATGGCGGGCGAGGTCGACATCAGCGATCTCGATCCCGCGCGCCGCGCGCAGTGGAGCGCCGATCAATGGGCGCGCGCCGACGCCGCCGGCCTGATCGTCGTCGCCGATCGCGCGATGGACGATCCCGAGTTCGACGACGGCTATGACGATGTCGATGCCGAAGGCGAGGACGACGATCTCCTCCCCGAAGGCATCGACCTGAACGCGGAGGATTGGGCGACGATCCGCGCGCGGCGCGCCATCTTCGCCCGCGCCGCAGCCGCCGAGCGCGGGCTTGAGGACGACGCGCCAGCCTCTCAACTTTGTCAACTTCGCGCCGCCAACGAGGTCGATCATGCCCGCTGGCGCGCGGCGGACGCGAAGCGGGCGGACCGCCCCGCCGGGAACGATCCGCCCGCCCACAGCCCGATCTAGGGCCGATGGGCCGCCCACCGCCTCACGCCGTCATTGCGAGTGCGGCGAAGCAATCCACTATGCCCGGCATGGGGCAGGATTGCGTCGTCTCCGCGCGCCGCGCGGTGACGGGCAGGCGATCGGCGCCCGCGCCTTAGCGGCGCTGCGGATCGTCGCGCTTCTCGCTCCCGCCTTGATGCTCGTCGCGCTTCTGGCCGCCCTTTTGCTGCTGCTGTTGCTGCTGGCCGGGCTGGCGATGTTCGCGGTCCTGCTGCTGCTGCGGGTTGCGGTCGTTGCCGCCCTGCTGGCCCTGGTTGCGCTCGTTCATGGCACTCTCCTTGGATTCCCGCTCCGCCCGTTAGAACCGGTGGAGACGGTGCCCCGTTCCTCGCTTCGCCGCATGTCGCGGCCGAACCATTGGCATGATGCGCCGAATCGCGCGTTGCGCTATGACGATGCTGCAACCGCGAAGGAGCCTTGCCGATGCGCCTCCCCCTCATCCCCGTCGCCGATCTCAGCGCTGCCCAGAAGCCGCTCTACGAAGATATGAAGAAGGGCATCGCCTCCGATTTCAATGCTTTCCGCACGATCACAGACGACGGCTCGCTGATCGGCCCGTGGAACGCCTGGCTCCATGAACCGCGCATCGGCGCGGCGATCTGGGAACTGACCGAGGCGATGACGGCGGAGGCTTCGCTTCCCGACAATGTCCGGCAGATCGCGATCCTCGTCGTCGGCGCGCGCTTCAATGCGGCCTATGAGCTTTACGCTCATATCGCGGTCGCCGAGCGCGACGGCATGAGCGACTCGCGCATCTCGACGCTCGTCTCGGGCAGCCGCCCCGCCGATTTCAGCGAGGAGGAAGGCTGCGCCTACGACGTCGCCTTCGCGCTCACCGGCGGCGGCGTGCTGCCTGAGCCCTGCTACGCGCGCGCGGTGAAGCTCTTCGGCCAGCACGGCGCCAACGAACTCATCTACCTCGTCGGGCTCTACTGCATGGTCTCGATGACGCTCAACGGCTTCAACGTCCCCGTCCCCGAACGCGAATAGGGAGGTCGCATATCCGGGCGCATCGCGGCGCGATCCGCCCGGAATCAAATGCCGGAAATGCCGGAAATGCCGGAATCAAATGGGGGCCGGCGTCGCCGCCAGCCCCCACTCTCACGCCGGCCTTGCCTGGCAAGGTCTCGCGACCGGCCATGCCCGCCTGGCGTTTTCGCATCGCGTCCGACCCAAAGGGCCCTTGCGGTGCCGGGTCCGTCTTCGCATCGTCCATTCCCTGCCTTGCGGCTGGGAAGCGGATGTCGCTCCCTCGTCCCCTCCGGCGGGAGTAGTGGCGGTTTCCTTGCGGTTCCCGACCGTCCTCACCGGATCCGGCCCCTCGATCCGCCCCCGTTTCCGGCGGTTTTTCTCTGTTGGCCTTGGGGAGATGCTGTCATTCATCCCCGATTCGACAAAGCCTGAATCCGCTGCTCAAGCCTGTGGATAACGAGGATAACGGGAATAATTCAGGCCGCGCCGCGCACTCCGTCCGGCTTGTTGTTTCAGGTTCATGCAACCGGCGCTGTCCCGCCTCGTTGTCCCGCCCGTCAACAAGAAGAAGAAAGGGACGTTCATGCGTAAACTTGTTCTGGGTCTCGCCATGGTCGCGACGGCAGTGTCGATCGCCGCCATCCCCTCGGCCGCCGATGCGCGCTCGCAATATCGCGAATGGCGCGGGCGCGACGGCCGCGTCTATTGCCGCCGTTCGAACGGCACCACCGGCCTGATCGTCGGCGGCGCGGCGGGTGCCCTCGCCGGCCGCGCCATCGATACGCGCGGCGACCGCACGGTCGGCACCCTCGTCGGCGCCGGCGCCGGCGCGCTGCTCGGCCGCGAGATCGATCGCGGTGGCAAGCGCCGCTGCCGCTGATCCCCGGCCAGTCGATCGCTATTCGGCTTCGCGGTCGTCGCCCGGTTCCGGCGCGTCGGCCGCGAAGTCGTCCAACCCTTCAAACTCGTCGTCGCTGTCGATCGATTCGCCGCGATCGCGGCTCATGTCGGTCAGCACCACCCCGTCATTCGGGCCGCCGCCTTCATATTCATGGACCTCGGCGCGCTGGCTGTCGTCATAGCCTTCGCGCTCTTCCTCGATCCTGTCCTTCGGACCCACCATTTGGTATCCCTTTCCCGATCCGTGCGCTGAAACCAAAACAGCGTAGTTGCCCGGCTGGTTCCGGACGACTCGCCGCAATCGATCGCGAAAGGATGACGTGATGACCACCCGCACCGCAACCGCCCGCTACGAAGGTTTTGGAAAGGACGGCAAAGGCAAGCTGACGACGCAGTCGGGCGTGCTCAGCGACCAGCCCTATTCGTTCAACACGCGCTTCGGCGACGAACCCGGCACCAATCCCGAGGAGCTGGTCGCCGCTGCGCATGCCGGCTGCTTCACCATGGCGCTCAGCTTCGCGCTCGCCCGCGCCGGCTACAGCGCAGGCAGTCTCGAGACCAAGGCCGCGGTCAAGCTCGAGCAGGATGGGGCGGGCTTCACGATCACCCATTCGGATCTGACGCTCACCGCCACCGTGCCCGGGATCGGCGCCGACGAATTCGCCGCGATCGCCGCCGATGCGGAAGCCAATTGCCCGGTCTCGAAGCTATTGAAGGCCCAGATCAGCCTGACGCACACGCTGAACGCCTGAGGCGGCGTTCAGGAGCGAACTCCACCCCCCTTAAGCCCGCGCGTGCGGCTGGAACAGCTTGCCGCGCTCCGTCGCCAGCACGACGCCGAGCGCGGCAAGCCCGGTCAGCACGAAGCCGCTGTAGAGCGGCACCGTCGTGCCGTCGAAGGCCTGGCCGATGCTGACCCCGATCAATGCGCCGACGACGGTCGCGAAGAAGCCCTGCACGCTTGCCGCAGTGCCCGCGAGCCCGCCCATCTTCTCCATCGCCATCGCGCCGAAATTGGCGGTGGCGAGGCCGAAGCAGCCCATCATCAGCGCCTGCACGACCGCGAAGCTCAGCAGCGTATCCATCTGCGTCAGTCCCGCCGCGAGGTGGAGCGAGGCGAAGCCGATGAAGCAGATCAGCGCGCTGTGCGAGATGCGCCGCGTGCCGAGCTTCACCACCAATCGCGAGTTGAGCAGCGAGCCCAGCGCCATCGTTCCCGCAACGCAGGCGAAGACCGGTGTGAGCAGCAGCGGCCGATGGAACACCTCGGAAAAGACCTGCGGCACCGAATTGATGAAGCCGTAGAGCCCGCCCGACAGCAATGCCAGCGCAGCGGTGTAGCCCAGCGAGTTGCGCTCGGTGAGCGTCGTCCGCCACCCCGCCGCGATGCGGCTTACCGAAAGCGGCAGGCGATGATCGGGCGTCAGCGTCTCGGGCAGGCGCAATGTGATCCAGATGCACAGGCCGAGCGAGAAGGCCGACAGCGCGATGAATATCCAGTGCCAGGGCGCGACGAACAGGATCAGCTGCCCCACGCTCGGCGCCAGGATCGGCGCGGCCATGAACACCATCATCGCAAGGCTCATCACCCGCGCCATCTGGCGTCCCTCGAACCGGTCGCGCACCACCGACACCGCGAGCACGCGGCACGCGGAAACGGTGAGTCCGCAGGCGACGCGCGCGGCGATCAGCATCGCGAAGCTGCCGGCAAAGGCCGCGAGGAGATTGAAGATGGCGACGAGGATCAGGTTGACCTGCAGCACCGGCCGCCGCCCGAACCTGTCGGACAGGGGACCGTGGATGACCTGCCCGACGCCGAACGAGATCATGAATGCCCCGATCACCCACTGCCGATGATTGGGGTTGGCCACGCCCAGCCCCTCGCCGATCGCGGGCAGCGACGGCAGCATCGAATCGATCGACAGCGCGGTCATCGCCATGCACGCGGCGATCAGCGCGACGAATTCGCCGAACGGCGGAAATTGCCGGGGGGAAGCCATGGCGGCTCCATGGCAAGTCAGGCGCTGTGGGGGAACCCCTTATCTGACAACGCGATCAACGCGGCGTCGGAATGGGCGTCGGCGGATCGCCGCTTTCGGGGTCGATCGCCTTTGCGACCAGTTTCGCGGCGAACGGCACCAGCGCGAGGATGCTGAAACCGCCCCCGCATTTGTCGGCGATCAACGCCCCGCACGAGCCTTGCCGGATCGGCGCGGCGGACGCGGCGCGAACCTCGCCCTTCGGCGGCGGCGCCCCGGCATCGTCCGGCTCGCGATAGGGCAGGCGCTGACGGCGGCTTTCGAGGTTGGATCCGCACACCACGATGGCGCTCGCGTCGCGCTGCTTCGCGCAGCCATCGGCATCGACGCCGGTCAGCGACCGGGACTGCGCGATCGCCTCCTCCGCCGTCTGCGCGCTTGCCGGCAGGGCGGACATCAAAAATGCCAGGCAGGATACGGCGGCGATTCTCGACATTGTCCCAAGCCTCGCCTATCGCGCGGCGCAAGCCAATAGGACCGGATCACCGGCTAGAGAGGTTTTCGAATATGGTGAAGGCAAGCAAGGTTCTCGATCGCGTTCTGGTGCTCGAAATGGTTCGCGTCACCGAAGCGGCGGCGATCGCCGCGTCGCAGCTGGTTGGCCGCGGCGACGAGAAGGCTGCGGATGCCGCCGCCGTCGAGGCGATGCGCGAGGCGCTGAACGGCCTTTACATGGACGGCACCGTCGTGATCGGCGAAGGTGAGCGCGACGAGGCCCCGATGCTCTATATCGGCGAGAAGGTCGGCTCCGCCGTCGGCAAGGGCCCGCGCATCGATATCGCGCTCGATCCGCTCGAAGGCACCACGATCACCGCCAAGGCCGGCCCCAACGCGCTGGCCGTGCTTGCTATCGGCGAGGAAGGCTGCCTGCTCAACGCGCCCGACGTCTATATGGACAAGCTCGCGGTCGGCCCCGGCTATCCCGAAGGCGTGATCGACCTCGACAAGTCGCCCGCCGACAATATCCGCGCCGTCGCGGCCGCCAAGGGCGTCGAGCCGCATGAGGTGATTGCCTGCGTCCTCGATCGTCCGCGCCACGAGAAGCTGATCGCCGGGCTGCGCGAGATCGGCTGCGGCATCATGCTCATCCCCGATGGCGACGTGGCCGGCGTGATCGCGACGACCGACCCGGACACCACGATCGACATCTACATGGGATCGGGCGGCGCGCCCGAGGGCGTGCTGGCGGCGGCCGCGCTCCGCTGCGTCGGCGGGCAGTTCAAGGGCCGCCTGCTCTTCCGCAACGAGGATGAGAAGGCGCGCGCGCGCAAATGGGGCATCAGCGATCTCAACAAGATCTATGACCTGACCGAACTGGCGCGCGGCGACTGCATCTTCGCCGCGACGGGCGTGACCGACGGTTCGCTGCTCGACGGCGTCAAGCGCCTCAAGGGCGGCGTGATGACCACCGACAGCGTGGTGATGCGCGCCAGCTCTGGTACCGTGCGCTGGGTCAAGGGCGAGCATCGCAAGCGCTGATCGGCGCGCCGGGCCGGTTGGTCCTCGCACCCCGATCGGCTAAGGTCGGGGCGACTGCCACCGCATGGAGGAGGTGATGATGCACCGGCCCGTCCCCCGCTTCCTGCTCCTCGCGCCCGCGGCGGCGCTGATCGTCGCTGCCGGGCCGCCCGTTACCCACGGCAATCGCGCGGCCTATTGCCGCGGCGAGGTGTCTGGCATGTACGGCACAAGGCCGATCTACGTGAAGACCGCGAAGCTGGCGAAGGACGAAGGCGGGACGACCTCTATCTCGGGCACGGTCGACAGGGGAAGCGAAGGCATCAAGGCGTTCAAATGCCGCTTCGACGCGCGCGGCCGCTTTATCGACGTGATGGCGATGACGCCCGACGGCAAGTGATCGAGCGTCATCCTGACCTCGACCGCGCGCAGACAGGTTCTCCGTTTGTGTCGAGCGAAGTCGAGATATGCTTGCACCGACGCTTCTCGACTACGCTCGAAGCGAACGGGAGGGGAAGCGGGTCAGCGCGGACTAAGGCTGCGGGACCAGCTCCACCACGTCGACGATGCTTTCGAAGCGCGGATAGGGCAGCAGCATCCGCCAGCGCTTGTCGCCGATCCGTTCGATGATCCCCGCCATGTCGCGATCGGGATCGAGGCCATAATTGACCGGCCGCCGTTCGTCGCTGAGCATCATCGTGCCGAGAAAGATCTGGCGCGGCGCATCGCCGTCGGTGAAGATCACGCCGGTGGGGCGCTGCGACCCCGTGGTCTTGCGCAGCTGCGCGCCATTGCCCGCGCCGTCGACGCGGCAGGTGTAGACGGGATAGCTGGTATAGGTCAGCGTCGCGCTGCCCTTGGCGCCCAGCTTGATCACGCGGCAGCTATAATTGCCCGGCGGCATCGCGGCGCCGTCGAGCGCGGCCTCGGGCTTGAACAGCGCGCCTTCGGCGGCGATCTCGCGGCCATAGCCGTCGGCCTGCGCCGCCGCGACACCCTTCAGCAGCGCATCGCGCCAGCCCCGGATGCGCTGGCGATCAGCATCGGTCGCAACGCGCCGCCAATCGAGCTTGGTCACGTCCACGCGCGCCGGAATGGCCGGCGACGCGGGCATGGACAGAAACAGCAACGCGCCACCTGCGCGCAGCCCGGCAACCCTCAACATTACGACCCCCGCTTTTGCGGCGAGGATAGCAGGGCGCGCGCGCTTGGCCAGCCGCGATCGCGACCGGAGCGGTCTATTCGGCCGTCCAGCCACCGTCGACGGACAGGTTGGCGCCGGTGATCGACTTGGCCGCATCGCCGCACAGATAAAGCGCGAGCGCCGCGACCTGATCCACGGTCACGAACTCCTTGGTCGGCTGCGCCTCGAGCAGCACGTCGTTCATCACCTGCTCGCGCGTCATCCCGCGCGCCTTCATCGTGTCGGGGATCTGCTTCTCGACCAGCGGCGTCCACACATAGCCGGGCGAGATGCAGTTGACGGTGATGCCATAGCGCGCTGTTTCGAGCGCCGCCGTCTTGGTCAGCCCGGCGATGCCGTGCTTGGCCGCGACATAGGCCGACTTGTCGGGGCTGGCGACCAGCGAGTGCGCCGATGCGGTCGAGATGATCCGCCCCCACTTCTTCGCCTTCATGCCCGGGATCGCGGCGCGCATCAGGTGGAAGGTCGACGACAGGTTGATCGCGATGATCGCGTTCCACTTGTCGATCGGGAACTGGTCGATCGGCGAGACATATTGGATACCGGCGTTGGAAATCACGATGTCCGGCCCGCCCAGCTTGTCGGCGCATTCCTTGACCATCGCCTCGATCTCCTCGGGCTTGGTCATGTCGGCGGCCGAATAGAGCGCCCCCGCCCCGCTGATCCCGGCGATCGCGGCGCGCTCCTTCTCGATATCAGCCGCGTCGCCGAAGCCGTTGATCATCACCGCCGCGCCCTCGCCCGCCAGCGCCTTCGCATAGGCGAGGCCGATGCCCGAGGTGGAACCGGTGATGAGGGCGGTCTTGCCTTTCAGGAACATGTGCATTCGCCTTTCTGCTGGCGCCCGAGGGACTGGCGCGGTGGATTATTCGGCATGATCCCGCGCAAGGTCGAACGTCGCGGTCCGCCCGTCGAGGATGTTGCGCGCAAGCACGCCCGCCTTGCCCATCGTCTTGGCGACGGCGGCGCGGCCGGCATCCCAATGCTCGCGCATCGTCCGCGTCGAGAATTCAAAGTCGCGCGATCCGCCTTCCCAGGCATTGGCGCGGTAGATGAGGTGGACGATGCTGACCGGCTTCTCGGTCGCGATCGCGCAGAGCGCCACAGCGTCGGGATCGTCGCGCAGTTCCGGCGGCAGCTTGGCGAGCAGGCGCTGTGCGATCTCTCGCGCGCGGCGCAGCTTGACCTGTTCGGTGCTGACCTGGCGCGTGCGACTGGAGAAGCGGATTTCCTTCTCGCGCGCGATCACGTCCATGATCGTCTTGGGGCGAACCGAGGTGGCCGAAAACAGATCGACCTGGAAGACGAGCAGGTCGCTGGTCTGCGTGTCGAGCACGTCGGTCAGCGGCGTGTTGGAGACGAGCCCGCCGTCCCACCACAACCGCCCGTCGATCTCGACCGGGGGCAGCCCCGGCGGCAGCGCGCCCGACGCCATCACGTGGCGCGCATCGATCTTTTGCTTGCGGTTGTCGAAATAGAAGAAGTTGCCGCTCTCGACATCGACCGCGCCGACCGAGAAATGGACGGGGCCGTTGTTGAGCAGATCCCAGTCGACGAGCCGGTCTAGCGTCTCGGCCAGCGCGCCGCTGTCATAGAAGCTGAGCGCATCGGGGCTGCCCGGCGGCGCCAGGAAAGGCGGCATCATGCGTGGCTTGAAGAAGCCCGGCACCCCCGCGCTCGCCACCCAGCCCGCCGACAGCTCGTGGAGCCATTCGCGCATCCGGTCGTCGTTCCAGATCGGGAAGCTGGGCAGTCCGCCCGTCACAATATTCCAGAATTGCTCGAGCTGATGGACGCGACGCTCGGGCGGATTGCCGGCGATGATCGCGGCGTTGACCGCGCCGATCGAGATGCCGGCCACGCGGTCGATCGCGATGCCGCGCTCGGCCAGCGCCTCGAATACGCCTGCCTGATAGGAGCCGAGCGCGCCCCCGCCCTGAAGGACGAGCGCCACCTCGCTGGGGAGGGGGAGTGCTTCCGCCGAGTGGCGTGCTCTGGGGCTTTCCGAGTCGGCCATATTGCGCTGCAATATCCCAAATAGCGTAAGAGCGTTATTGTTCCTTTTGCAACAGAAGCGAAGCTGGCGCATTGTCCCCGTCATTAAATCGGGGAAAGATCATGCGGCTCGACGACTATCGGACCAGCGACAATGTCGAGGACCAGCGCGGCGCGGGCGGTGGCAGCGGGCTGGGCCTTGGCGGCGGCGGGATGGGCGGCGGCGGTCTCGGCCTGATCCTCAGCCTCGTCGGCTCCAAATTCGGCATCGTCGGGATCATCGTGGTGATCGCGGGCGCTTTCCTCCTCGGCATCAATCCGTTCGGCGGCGGCGGCACGGTCGGCGGCCCCGCCCCGCAAGCTGTGACCAACGGCAAGACGGCGGCGCAAAGCTGCGCGATCGACGCCGCCAGCCGCTTCTCCTGCCAGGTGATGGCCAGCACCGAGGACACGTGGAGCAAGATCTTCGCCCAGCATGGCGAGCAGTTCACCCCAGCCAAGCTCGTCTTCTACAGCCAGAATGGCAGCTCGGGCTGCGGCGCGGCGCAATCGGCGATGGGGCCCTTCTACTGCCCCACCGACAATCGCATCTATCTCGACACCGATTTCTTCAACGAGCTCCAGAACCGCTTCCACGCCGCCGGCGATTTCGCGCAGGCCTATGTGATCGCGCATGAGATGGGCCACCATATCCAGACGATCACCGGCATTTCGGACAAGGTCCGCGCCGCCCAGTCGCGCGGCGGCGAAGCGCAGGCCAACCAGCTGCAGGTGCGGATGGAATTGCAGGCGGATTGCTATGCCGGCGTCTGGGCCGCGCAGAATCGCGACCGGCTCGATCCCGGCGACGTGCAGGAAGGCATGACCGCGGCCAATGCGATCGGCGACGATACGCTGCAGAAGGCGGCGGGCCAGCGCCCGGTGCCCGAAAGCTTCACCCACGGCACGTCGGCGCAGCGCATGGAATGGCTGAAGCGCGGCATCGACAGCGGCGATCCCGCCCAGTGCGATACCTTCAAGGGCGTGCTGTAACCCCTTTCGTCATTGCGAGACGGCGAAGCAATCCAGCGATGCTCGGCATCGGACTGGATTGCTTCGCTATGCTCGCAATGACGTCAGAGGCGTGCCCCCATCTTACAGCTTCACCAGCATCTTGCCGGTGTTGCTGCCCTTGAACAGGCCGAGAAAGGCATCGACCGTGCTTTCCAGCCCGTCCTTCACCGTGGTGCGCGCCGTCACCTTGCCGGCCTTCACCCACCCGGCCATCTCCTGCGTGAAGGCCGGGAACTCCGAGTAGAAATCGGTGTAGATGAAGCCCTGCATGCGGATGCGGGCCGGGATGGTGCGGATCAGGTAACGCATCTCCAGCGGCTTGCCGTCATTATAGCTGTCGATCATGCCGCAGATCGCGAAGCGCGCATTCTGCCGCGCGGTCGCGAAGGCGGCGTCGAGATGCTCGCCGCCGACATTGTCGAAATAGACGTCGATGCCCTTGGGCGCGGCCTCGGCAAGCTGGGGCAGCACCGGCCCGGCCTTGTAGTCGATGCAGGCATCGGCGCCGAGTTCCTTCACCCAGGCGCATTTATCAGGCCCGCCGGCCGATCCGATCACCGTCATGCCCTTCAGCTTGGCGATCTGCACCACCGCCGACCCGACCGCGCCAGCCGCCGCCGAAACGAAGACGATGTCGCCTTCCTTGGCGCTCGCGGTGCGGAGCAGGCCGAAATAGGCGGTGCCCCCGGTCAGCCCCAGATTGTGGAGCCATGCCTCGTCGGGCACGCCCAGATCGGGCAGCTTGGTGGGCATCAGTTCGGGGACGACGACCGCCTCGTCGCGCCAACCCGCCATGTGGAGCACCTTGTCCCCCACCGCGAAGCCGGGGTTGCGGCTCTCGATCACTTCGCCGACCGCGCCGCCCGTCATCGGCTCGCCGATCTGGAAGGGTGGCACATAGGATTTCACGTCGTTCATCCGCCCGCGCATATAAGGGTCGACCGACAGCCAGAGATTGCGGACGCGGATCTCGCCGTCCGCGAGGGACTGATCGGGAAGCGCCTTCAGTTCGAAGTCGCCGATCACGGGCTCACCCTTGGGGCGCGATTTCAGGTGCCAGGCGCGTGCCATTTCATCTCTCCTCTTTGGTCTGTGCATTCAGTCCTATTCCGAAACCGAACGCAGCGACAAGGCGATGTTGGAAAGAAAGCGGCACGGCGCCGCGCCGCTGCCCGGATACGCGGTCACGATCTTGTAAAAGAGGCTGTTGCATCCCCCGAAAGCTGCCGCTACAGGGTGCGACCTCGCGGGGCGACCCGCGAAAAATCTGGCGAGGGGCCGTAGCTCAGTTGGGAGAGCGCGTCGTTCGCAATGACGAGGTCAAGGGTTCGATTCCCTTCGGCTCCACCAGCCAGATCAGCGCGAGAAACCTCAGACCGCGCCGCTCAATCTAGACCAGCTTTTCCAGATAGTCCTCGACGATCGCGCAGGCTTCGGCCGGCGTGAAGACGCTGGGGTCGAGCGACAGCTCAAGCCACAGGCCGTCGACCAGCGCGCCGATCGCGATCGCGGCGATGCGGGCGTCGCGATGCGGCGCGCATTGGGCGACCAGCGCTTCGATCGTGCGGCGATAATCGGCATAGATATCGCCGTGGAGCGCCGCGATCGCGGGATCGGAGATGACGAGGCTCCAGAAGGCGAGCCAGGTCGACAGCAGCGCGCGATCGACGATCTCCGGGCCGAAGCTGGCGGTGACATAGGCGCGGAGCTGCGCGCGCGGATCGTCACCCGCCGCGCGCATCGCTCCGCCATGCACGCCTGCCACCTTCTCGCCGACATGGCGGTAGGTTTCGGCGATGAGCGCATCGACCCCGGCGAAATAATGACCGAGCAGACCGGGCGAGACGCCAGCCTCCGCACAGATTGCGCGGACCGATGCGCCGGTGGCGCCGCTGCGCGCCAGCACGCGCGCGGCGGCCTCGATCAGTTCGAGGCGGCGGACATCGGGATCGGCGCGGTGGAAGGCGGCGCGGGACATTCCTGCTAGCTTATCAGGGGGGAATAAGGTTTTCGGCGTAGCTGTTTTACGGGCGTCGAACAAGCCGATGCGATTCGGACGCGAATCCGGCCTTTTTGCTCGGTTATGGCGCAGGTTCGCCCGCCATGCTCTCCGGAGGCCGTTAAACCGGGTGCATGCGGGAGCATGAGGAAAAGCCGCTGACGCGCGGCGAATATATAGCGATCGGGCTGCTGATCGCGCTTAACCTGATCCTGCTGGCCATGCCAGCCGAAGCCTTGCTGCGCAGCCGGGGCTGATCAGGCCACGGCCGGCTGGCGCGGGCGGATCAGGTAGAGCGGGAGCGCGGTCAGCGTCAGCAGCAGGCTGAGCGAGCTCGGCTTCACCCCTGCCCCCCACAAGGCCCAGAGCGAGAAGGCGGCGCCGAGCAGGGCGGCCGGCACCGCGACGCGGCGGACGATCGCGGCGATGCACACAGCGAGATAGAACCACAGCGACGAGGATGTGGTGAGCAGCAGCACAAGCTCGAACAGGCTCGACAGCGACCCACTGGCGGTGAACAGCACCAGCAGGCTGGCGGCGATCGAGGAGAGGACGAGCACGCGCACCGGCACGTCATGCCGTTCGGTCCTGGCGAACCAGCGGGGGATGAGCCCGGCGCGCGCCATGCTCAGCGGCACTTCGCCCTGGATCAGCACCCAGCAGTTGAGCGCGCCGATCGCGGCAATCGCGGCGAAGGCAGCGATCGTCAGCGCCGCGCCCGGCCCCCAGAAGGTCTCGACGAACAGCGCGAAAGGCGCCGCCGACGCCGCCAGCTTGTCCGCCGGCAACGCCAGCACGATGCCCGAGCAGACGACGATATAGAGCAAGCCGGTGAGCGCCGTACCCGCCATGGTCGCGCGGCGGATGGTCACTTCGGGCCGCTGCACGCGTTCCGCCGCGACCGAAGCGGTCTCGAAGCCGACGAGCGGGAAGAAGGTGAGCGCGACGGGGGCGGTGAGCGCCGCAATGCCGAAACCTGCAGGCAAGGACGGCGGCGCGAGGCTGCCTGCATGCGCCAGCGCCACCGCGATCACGATGACGACGGCGAGCGGAACGAGCTTCAATATCGTGGTGACGACCTGGAAGCGCCCGGCAAGCCGCGCACCGCCGAGGTTGAGCAGGGTCATCAGCCAGATGAGTACAACCGATCCCAGCGCCCCGTAGATCGGCCGCGCATTGAGCACGGGCAGGAAGACGGAGATATAGGCGGTGGCGGCGATCGCGATGGCCGCCACCGCCGTCCAGACCGAGATCCAGTAGCTCCACCCCACCAGCACGCCGACCAGCCGGCCGAGCACCGATGCGGTGATCGCGATCGCCCCGGTTTCCTCCGGCATGTGCGAAGCGAGGCTGGACAGGCACCAGGCGATCGACAGTGCGCCCCCGATGCTGATCGCCCAGGCGATGACGCTGACCCAGCCATAAGGCGCGACCTGCGCGGGCAGCATGAAGATGCCCGAGCCGATCATGCCGCCGACGACAAGCGCTGTCGCCGTCCAGAATCCGAAGGGACGTTTCTCGCTCATGACGTCAAGGTTCAAACGGAACGGACGGGCGCGCGCAAGGAATAAGTCAGAACTTGGTCCCCAGCCGGAGGCCGATCGTCATCGGCTGGACCGGGATCGAATAGACCGTCCCTCCGCACGTCTGCACCGCACATTGGGTGAAGCGGAACACGCCGCCTTCGGCGTCGAAGGCATTCCGCACGTAAAGCTCTACGCTATACGGTCCCTTGTCCCAGCCCGCCGCGAAATCGACGGTGCCATAGCCTTTCTGGTCGCCGAGGATGCCGCGCTCCACGGTGCGCAGATCGAAGCTGATCTTGCTCTGATAGACGCCCGCCGCCTGGACGTGCGCGGTGCCGCCCAGCGCATCGAATTCATAGCGCGCCTGCACATTGCCCTTATACTTCGGCGTGATCGGCAGGCGCGTGCCCGCCGGCGCCTGGGTGAAATTGCCTTCAGGAATCGAGCAGTCGAACTGCGGATTGGCGATGCGGCAATAAGGCGTCTTGAGCTTCGCGTCGGTGTAAGCGCCCGAAAGAGTGAGCGTCAGCCCCTTGATCGGCGCCGCCGTGATCTCGGTCTCGACACCGCGCGACCGGCCGTTGCCGGCGTTGCGGATCTCGGTCAGGCCGTTCGCGCCGAGATAGGAGAACTGGATGTCCTTCCAGTCGATCCAGTAAAGCGCGCCGTTCCAGCGCAGCCGGTTGTCGAGCCAGCTCGTCTTCCAGCCCGCTTCGTAATTGAGCACGAAATCGGGGTTGTAGGGCGGCAGCGTGCCGCGGCGATTGATGCCGCCCGGGCGGAAGCCGCGCGAGTTGGTGAAGTAGATCAGCTTGTTCGGCGTGATCTTGTAGGTGATGTTGATCTTGTGCGTGAAGCCCGTGTCCTTCACGCGCTTGTCGAGATTGGTGCAGGGGCTGCCCGGCACGATCGCCGGCCCGAAGCAGCCGCCGACGCCTGTCCCCGAGCTGAAGCCCAGCCCGTAGCCGTAAAAGCCGACCAGCGAATTGTCATATTTGAACACGCGCGCGCCGAGCGTGACTTCCCACTTGTCGGTCGGATTGACGGTCAGTTCGCCGAAGGCCGCATAGTCGCGATCGACGCGGCGCTGCTTGGTCAGCCAGATATTGTCGGGCGCCGAGGGATCGACCCACAGGTCGTTCGCCAGCCCGTCGATGATATAATGCTGCTCGATATTGTGCGTCTGGCGCTGGTAGAAGCCGCCGACGACCCAATGGGCATGATCGCCCTGCCAGCTGAGCCGCAGCTCGTGGCTCATCTTCTTGTAGCGATCGAAGCCGTCGACGCGCTGGTTGGGGATCGGGTTTCCCTCGTTATCGACATAATAGGCGCCGTAACCAAACAGCGCGTCATAATAATAGGCATAGTCCGAATAGTCGGACTGGGTGTGGTCCTTGCGGTTCAGATAGGCGCCCGCATAGGTCAGGTCGAAGCTGCCGAGCTTGCCGGTGATGGTCAGAGCGGCCTGATACCAGTTATCCTGGATCTTCTCCGGATTATACTGGATCGTCTGATATTTCTTGAGGCCCAGCTCCTCGGCGAAGGAGCCGTTGGTCTTCTGCTTCTGCCCCATGAGCTGGGGCATCACCGTCCAGTTGTCGTCGAGCTCGATGAGCAGCGAGGCGCGGCCACCATAAGTGTCGACGTCGTTGTAGTTCTTCTTCACGAACGGCGCGTTGTTGACGGTGATGTCGCCGGTGGGGAAGGTGCGCGAGCCGAAGATATTGTCGATATAGCCCGCCGCATGATCGTACCAGCCGACCACGCGCAGCGCCATCATGTCGGCGATGGGAATATTGACGAAGCCTTCGCCGACATAGCCCTGATCGCCGTGGCGGACGGTATTCACCTCGGCATTCACCGCGCCGTAGAATTTGCCGATCTCGGGCTTGTTGGTGATGATGCGGACGGTGCCCGCCTCGCTCGACGCGCCGTAGAGCGTGCCCTGCGGGCCGGCGAGCGCCTCGACGCGCGCAATGTCGTAGACATGGATGTCGAGCGCGCCCTGGATCGTCGTGATCGGGGCTTCGTCGAGATAAGTGCCGACGCTGGGCAACTGGGCGGAATGGTTGGCGTTCTCGCCGCTCGCGATGCCGCGGAAATAGACGTTGGAGAAGCCCGGCGCGATCGTCTGATAGGACAGCGACGGCAGGTAGCGGGCATAATCGTAGAAATCGGCGACCTGAAGCTGATCGAGCTTCTTGGTGTCGATCGCGGTGATCGCCAGCGGAATATTCTGCAGCGTATCGGTGCGCTTCAGCGCGGTGACGACGATGTCGCCCAGCCCTTCGGCCGCATCGGGCGAACTGGTTTCGGCGGGCGGCGTCGTCTGCGCGGCCACAAGGCTGGAGGATGCAAGCAAAGCGCTGACAAACAATGTTTTCACGCCTGCACGGGCAACGGACTTCATCAACGACCCCCCAATTTGTCTGTTGCGACAAGGCTGTTACGGGGTCGAAATCCTGTCAAGCGCACTCATGCCGCGCCGCACAACGTCCGGTCGCAATCCTGCGCGATGTTGCAATTATACTACAGGCGACGGCGCATCGGGGTAATGATCGAGCACCGGGCCAAGCGCCGCTTTGAGCGGGCCAAGCCAGGGTTCGTAATGCCGCCATTGATCGAGCCCATCGGCGTAGATGGGCTGGCGGACCTGCTCGGCGCTGGGCGTGCGCACCGCGCGCCGCGTTTCGTAGAAGCGCAGCACGGCGGGATCGAAATCGAGCCCGAGATAGGCCAGCAGCGCGCGCGTCTCGCCTTCCATGTCGGCGACCAGCTTCTCATAGGTGACGCGGTGGACATGGCCGGGCAGCACGGCGTCCCACAGCGCCATCAGCCGCACATAATCGGCATAATAGGTGCCGATCTCGGTCAGGTCGTAGCTGAACGCCTGCCCGCGCGCGAAATGCTGCTTATATCCCGAGAAGCAGCAGCCGAGCGGATGGCGGCGCACGTCGACGATCTTCGCCTGCGGCAGGATCAGCCGGATCAGGCCGACATGCAGGAAATTATTGGGTAGCTTGTCGATGAAATAGGGCCGGTCGGTCTTGCGCTGGATGCGCGTGCGATCGAGATATTCCTCGCCCAGCGCAGTCAGCTCGGCAGCGGAAAGCGTGCCGACGATCTCGGGATAGTCGCTGTCCTGGCTGCGCGTCTTCTTGCCCGCGAGGCGACGGACGATCGTCGTCATGTCGGGCAGTTCCATCGTGCCTTCGATCAGCGGATGGCTGGAAAGGATCTGCTCGACCAGCGTCGATCCCGAACGCGGCATGCCGACGACGAAGATCGGATCGGGCGCGGGGCAACCGGCGTCGGCGCGCGCGGCGAAGAAGGCCGGCGTATAAAGCCGCCCGGCGCGTTCGCGCTGGTCGGTCAGCTCGTCGATATCGTGATGCAGCAGCTCGCGCCGCAGCCGGTTACCCTCGGCATAATGGGCGAAGGATTCGGCGTGATCGGCCGCATCCTCAAGCGCCTTGCCCAGCGAGAATTCGATATGGAAGCGATCCTCGGGCGAAAGCGCGTCGCCCGCCAGCAACGCGCGCATCGTCGCCAGCTCGCTGTCCTCGAAGCGGAAGGTCTTGAGATTGGCGAGGCTCCAATAGCTTTCGCCGAGCCCCGGCTGCTGATCGATGCTGCGGCGATAGGCGTCGACGCTGGCGGGAATGTCGCCCACCGTCTTGAGCGCGTGGCCCAGGCTCATCCAGACCTTGGGCTGCTTCGGCTGGTCGGCGAGCACCTTGCGGTAGATGGCGATCGCGGTCTCGTAATCGCCGACGCGGACGAGGATCGCGGCCTTCAGGTTGCGGTAGGCGATGTTCTGCGCATCGCGCTTCAGCAGCGTCTCGACCTCGGCCAGCGCTTCGGGCGACTTGGTCTGGCGGTAGAGGATCACCGCCAGATTGTGGCGCGCGGGATCGAAGGACGGCGCGAGTTCGAGCGCGCGGCCCAGCAACCGTTCGGCATCGCCATAGCGGCTGAGGCGCGTCGCGAGTTCGCCCAGCATGCGGATCGCCGCAACATCGGTCGGCGCGTCCTTCAATTGCGCGCGCAGCAGAGGCTCGGCGACGGCGATCTTGTCCTCCGCCATGGCGCGCGCGGCCTCGACGAGACGCGGCTCGCGCACCGAAAGCGATATGGCGCGCATATGCCCGGCGTCGCCGCCCTTGCGGTCGCCGGCGGCGTGGCGCGTGTCGGCCAGCGCGCGCCAGGCGACCGGCGATCCCGGCACGATCGCCGTCGCGCGGCCGAAGGCGTGGGATGCCTCTTCGAGCCGGCCGGCGCGCGCGTGGTTCCAGCCCAGCGTCATCGCGGCGTCGAAGGTCATGGGGCGAAGCGGTGTCGTTGCCATCGCGCGATCAAGGCGGGCAGGCGCGCCGCTGTCAACAGGAGGCTGGGCAACAGGAGGCCGGCCATGCATAGCATCGCACGATGACCGATACCGCGATCCCCGCCGCCACGCTCGTCCTCTTCCGCGACCGCGCCGACGCGCCGCCCGAACTGCTGATGGTCGAGCGCGCGGGATCGATGGCCTTCGCGGCGGGCGCGCTCGTCTTCCCCGGCGGGCGGATCGACCCCGCCGACCGCGAACTGGCGGCGGCGATCGGCGGCGTGCTCGATCCTGACGATGCGGCGGCGCGCGTCGCGGCGATCCGCGAGACGATCGAGGAAAGCGGCATCGCCCCCGCGCTCGACCCGCTGCCCGGCGGCGAGGCGCTGGCCGAACTGCGCGCGCGGCTCCACGAAGGCAGGGCGCTGGGCGACGCGCTGGCGATCGCGGGGATCGATCCCCTGCTCGACCGGCTCGAGCCCTTCGCGCGCTGGCGGCCCAACTTCAAGGAAGCGCGGACCTTCGACACGCGCTTCTATCTGGCGGCGCTTCCCGAGGGCGCGCCCGACCCGGTCGTCGACGCGACCGAGAATGTCCGCGTCTTCTGGGCCGGCGCGGCCGAGGTGATCGCCGCCTGCGACCGGGGCGAGGGCAAGATCATCTTTCCCACGCGCCGCAACCTCGAACGCCTTGCCCAGTTCGCCGACTTCGCGTCCGCCGTGGCGCATGCGCGCACGATCCCGGCGGAGACGATCACGCCGTGGATCGAGGAACGCGACGGCGAAAGGCTGCTCTGCATCCCCGAGGATCGGGGCTATCCTGTGACGAGCGAGACGCTGGCGAGCGCGATGCGCGGCTGACGCTCAGTTGGGAAGCGCGGTCACGTCCACCTTGTCGACCCAGGCGGGGTAGAAGCCGGGCTCGCGGTTCGACCAGCCAGGGGCGGTCGCCGCCGCTTCGCTGATCGACTGGAGCAGCGCGCGCCTTTTATCAGGGTGGAGATGCGGGAGCGCCGCCGCCGCGCAGAAGGCGCCGGGCAGCCAGGGCCGCGCATTGGCGCCGATCAGCCGCTCGTAGAGGAAGCGATAGGCGGCGAAGCTGTTGAGCCGGTTCTGCCCGAGGTCGAATGCCGAGACGGTGACGAGCGGCGCCATGAACGGCTCGATCGCATCGAGGCCGCTATCGTCGGGAACGCGGGCGCGGAGTTCGTCGAGCCGGTCGTAGACGCGGGACTGCGCGCGGATGCTGGCGGCCTCTACGACGTCGCGCGACCAGAGCTTCATCGCGTCGATCCGCCGAAGCCCGACATCGAGCGAGCGACGGATATAACGCTGCGTCGCCGCCTCGAACCCAGCAAATTCGCGCATCTCGGCCAGAGCCAGCGCGCCGGCAGCCTGCCTTGCCCCCGAACTCATCGTCTTCGCCTCCGATCCATCAGGCGGATCATGCGCCGACCCCGCTTACCGGCGCGTTAACCGACTGTTGCCTACAGGACAGGATCGAATCAGAAAGCGTGTTGCACTGCAACAGAATTGCGACACGGCGCGGAAATCAGGTCAATTGCGCACCGGGCGTTGCAGCATCGCAACAGTGGGAATTGCATCTCTTCCCGTCATTGCGAGCGCAGCGAAGCAATCCAGAATGCCCGGCGCCACTCTGGATTGCTTCGCTGCGCTCGCAATGACGGACCGGTAACGGCTTTGCCGGTCAGCGCACCGGCTTATCGACGCCCGGTTCGGGTTCGTCCGATCCTGGCGCGACGACGGCGGGCGGATCGGATGCGTCCATCGATTCGTCGAGCCCGACATCGAGCTGGGCATCGAGATTCTCGGGATCGCGCGCCAGCCGTTCGGAGAGCTTGCGATCGCGGCCGGCGTCGCCGGGCTTTCCCCTGACCTTCGTTCCCACGTCGTCCTCCTTCGGTTATGACGCTGCAACGGGCGGTCAGGCGAGGGGTTCCGTTCGATGAAGCAACAACCGGTTTCGACGATCGACGGCGCGCCTGCTGTCGCCGCGCGCGCGGGCGCGGTAGAAAGCGGCATGATTGCCCAAAACCCGGCGAACCGCCGGCCTCGCATCGGCCAGGAAGTCGCGCTCTACACGATACTCGGATTCTGGCTGTTCTATATCCTCGTCACCACCGCGCGCGCCGTGGTGATGGATTTTCCGTCGCAGGGCGAAATGGCGGAGCGCCGTGCGGTCGTCACTGTGTTCGGCATCGCGCTGACCTACGGCCTCTACCTGTTCCTCAGGCTGTTCGACGACCGGCCGTTCGGCCAGCGCGTCATCGCCGCCTTTCTCGGCGCGATGCCGTGCGCGCTCGCGATATCGGGCTTCAACTTTTATATCTTCAACGTCTACGATCCCGTCGGGCTGACGCAGGACCCCGAACTGCTCCGCGAGATGAAGGACAGCGGCACGGCGTTGCAGGTCTTCGCGGAAGTTGCGATCTCGCGCTATTTCTTCCTCGCCGCATGGGCCGCGCTCTACCTCGCCATTTCCTATGCCGCCGAGACGCGCGAGGCCGAGCGCAAGGCCGCCGCCTTCGCCCGCGCGGCCAAGGATGCCGAGATCAGGGCGCTGCGCTATCAGGTCAATCCGCACTTCCTGTTCAACACGCTCAATTCGCTGAGCTCGCTGGTAATGACCGAGCGCCCGGTCGAGGCCGAGCGGATGATCATGAACCTGTCGACCTTCTACCGCACCAGCCTGTCGGGCGATCCGCTCGAGGATGTGACGCTGGCCGAGGAAGTGAAGCTCCAGCAGCTCTATCTCGATATCGAGGCGGTCCGCTTCCCCGATCGGCTGCGCACCGTGATCGACATTCCCGATGCGCTGCTCGACGTCTGCGTGCCCGGGCTGATCCTCCAGCCGCTGGTCGAGAATGCGATCAAATATGGTGTCTCGCCCGCCGCGCGCCCGGTGACCGTGACGATCTCGGCCCGCACCGCGGACGGCTGGCTGACGATCGTGGTCGCCGACGACGGCAAGGGCTCGGCGGTCAAGGGCGAGGGCGGCGGCATCGGCCTCGCCAATGTCCGCGACCGGCTGGCGGCGCGCTTCGGCGCCGGGGCGACGCTGACCCGCGAAGCGCCGGCGGGCGGCGGCTTCCGCGTCACGCTGACGTTCCCGGAGACACGCAATGGCTGCTGAAGGCGATGCCCCGCTGCGCACGCTGATCGTCGACGATGAGCCGCTCGCGGTCGAACGGCTGCAACTGCTGTGCGCGCGCGAGCCGGGCATCGCGCTGGTCGGCACCGCGACCGATGGCGAGGCTGCGCTGCGGCTTGCCGAAGCGCTCAAGCCCGATCTGCTGCTGCTCGACATCTCGATGCCCGAGCGCGACGGCATCTCCGTCGCCCGCGCGCTCGGGCAATCGGCGGAGCGGCCGGCGGTGATCTTCATCACCGCGTTCGACAGCTTCGCGGTCGAGGCCTTCGATCTCGCGGCGATCGACTATCTTCTGAAGCCCGTCGCCCCCGACCGCCTGTCCCGCGCGATCGCGCGCGTCGGGGAGAAGAGGCGCCAGGCGCCGCCGGCCGGCGCGCCGGCCGAAGCTTCGCCCTATGCCGAGGAATTCTGGGTGCCGCACCGCGCCGAGCTGATCCGCGTCGCATCCGAGGATATCGACCGGATCGACGCCGAGCGCGATTATATGCGCCTGCACGTCGGCGCGCGCAGCTTCCTGCTCCACCAGACGATCAGCGCGCTCGAGGAACGGCTCGATCCCGATCGCTTCATCCGCCTCCACCGATCGACGATCGTCCGCCGCGACCGCATCGCCAAGCTGCGCCACGACGGCAGCGGCGTCTGGTATGCCGACCTTGCCGACGGGCATGAAGTGCGGATCGGGCGCACCTATCTGGCGGCGGCCAAGGGGATTGCCGGGCGGTAGATTCACCTTTGTCTCCCGATGCTTCGATGATAATCTGTCCCCCTCTTTCGCGAAGGAGGGGCAGGATGAAGACGGGGCATCTTCTCATATTGTGCTTTGCGGGCTGGGCCGGCGCGGCGCAGGCGGCACTGCCGAAAGTGACGCCGGCGTCCGAAAACAGGATCATCTTCCAGAACTATCCGGTCGAATCGCTCAAGCGCGGCGAGGAAGGAACTGTGGACGTGAAGGTGCGCGCGATGCGCGACGGCCGCATCCTGCGCTGCGCGGTGATCGCTTCGAGCGGCTATGCTGCGCTCGACACCGCAACGTGCGACCTGATGATCGCCAATGCCAGGATCAAGCCGGTCACGACCGTCGAAGGCAGGCGTATCGAAGGCAATCGCCTGGCGCGCGTCGTCTGGGAATTGCCGGTCGAGGCCCGCCGCGATCCGCCGCCGGCCCGTAGCAGCCTGCGCAGGCTGGCCAGCGCGCGCGAAGATGTGATCTGTCGCTGGTCGACCCTCGCCGGATCGCTCTTCATCCGCAAGAAGGTCTGCCTGACCCAGCATGACTGGGACCTGGCCGAATCCTACGCGCGCGCCGAGTCGGTCCGCCTGCAGACCGCGTTTGGCCCGCCGATGAACTGACCGCAGCCCGCCTGGGGCGCGAAGAAACGCCCCCGGCCGGGGACTGTGGCCGAGGGCGTCAGTGGGGTTGCGCCGGAATGAGGGACCGGCGCGCTGGGCTTGCCGGCAGCCTTAGCGGCCGGTGCGGGTTGCCGTGACGGCGAGGCTGGCGACGCGGTTCGCGCTGTCGGCCGAGGCCGAGAGCACCTCGACACTGGGCAGGCGCGTGCCTTCGACCGCATCGACGCGGCACTGCTGCGCGTCGCGCTGCTGGATCAGCGACTGGGCCGAGCGCGTGCCGCAGACGCGCTGCGCCGCATAGTCGATCCGCGCCTTCAGCCGATCCATGCCTTCCTGCGTGTCGAGGTTGAGGTCGGCATAGCTGACGCGGGTGGAAACGGTGTCGCCGAAGCCGGTCGCGGCGTTGGCGGAGGGGATGAAGACGAAGGCGGCCACACCCGCAGCGGCGGACATGATCGCAGCCTTCGCATAACGGTTGTTGAACATGACAATTCCTTCCAATCGAGGGGCAATCGCAAAGGGTCGGCGCATCGCTGGGATGCGTTTGCGCGGCGGGCCGGGGGGCCGGGGAGCATCGCTGGCCCGCCGCGCATTTCCGGGATAGCGCGTGCGCTGTTGCGAGGCATTCGCGGCTCGACGGAGGGCTTATGGCATCGGCCAACGGCCGGCGTCGGCCACCAACCGACGAATGGCATCGACGAACGTCGGGATGCTCCGCCGCGCGGCGAATCTAATCCCGCCGACGGGCGGCAACGGCAGTCGCGGCGAGATCGTAGGTGACGTTGCCGACGGTGCGGAGCAGATCGGGAATCTGCTCGACCGCGACGAACAGGGCAAGCGGGGCGATCGGCACGCCCATGGCCAGCGCGATCGGCACGGTGGTGATAAAGAAGGTGACGGTGCTGGGGATGCTGACCGAGGCAAGGCTGATGACCGCCGCGACCAGCGTGCCGGCGATCATCGCCGTCAGGCCCGGCGTCACGCCCGCCAGCATCGCCACGTAGAGCACGATGCCGAGATTGGCCGCCGGGCTGGTCGCGCGCATCAGCGCCACGGCCATCGGCAGGATGATCGCCGGCTTCTCCTCGCCCAGATCGAGCGGGCCGCGCGCCGCATCGATCATCGCGGGAAGCGCGGCGAGCGAGCTTTGCGTCGACAGGCCGATCGACTGGGCGGGAAGCGCCGCGCGCGCGAAGCGGCCGAAGGGCTGGCGCCCGAAAATGACCGCCAGCACATAGCCCCCCGCCGTCACGATCGCGAGAATGGCGAGGTAGAGCGCGAGATAATGCGCCAGCCCGCCGATCGCGGCGAGCCCGGTGCGCGCCGCCGTCGCAAGGCCGAGCGCGAAGACGCCGAGCGGCGCGAAGGCGAGCACCCAGCGGACGATGACCAGCATCGTATCGGTGATTGCCGCCATCAGGTCCATGATCGCGGTCCGCCCGCCGACGGATATACGCGAGGCGGCGAAGCCGAAGATCAGCGCGAAAATGACGAGCGGGAGCATCGCCGAATCCGCCGCCGCCTTCACCGGATTGGCGGGAATGATCGAACGCAGCCATTCGCCGATCGGCGGGATCGGCGGCACCGGCCCGGCGCCTGCCAGCCCGCCGCGCAGCGCGGCCGTCGCCGCCGGGTTGAGCGGGAAGAGATCGAGGAGCAGCGGATAGACGATCGCGCCGACCAGCGCCGATGCGAGCAGCACGAGCGCGAAGACGAGCATCGCGCGCGCGGTGACGCCGCCCGCCTCGGCCGCCTCGGCCGCGACGCCGACGCCTTGCACGAGCAAGGCGAAGACGAGCGGGACGATCGTCATCCTGAGCGCATCGAGCCAGATGCCGCCGACCGGATCGGCGATCGCCGCGACCTGCGGCGCCAGCGCCGGCGCGACGGCCGCGAGCAGCGCGCCGGCGGCTAGACCCAGGAGCAGACCGCCGAGGATGAGCCATGCGCCCGACAGTCGCTTCATTCGTCCCCGGCCCTTTCGCTGCCCCGAAAGCCAATGCTTGCCGTACCCGATCGCCCCCGGCAAGCTGCATCGCAGGCGACCGCCAGCACCGGCGATTAACCAGAAACGGCGTCGCCCTGATTTACAACATATTGTTAACCATAGTTATTTTTAGCGGAAATCCGCCATTGGCACGCTCCGTGCCTAGCGTTTCGCGTAACTGTAGCGAGGCGTAAATGAACCGCTTTTGTCTGACCCTGGCGCTGGCTGCCGGCGCCGCCATCGCGGCCCCGGCTTCGGCCGCGACGATCACCAGCGTGGATCTGCGCGCGCCGGCGAGCAGCCTGCTCGGCGGGCAGGCGGCCGATTTCACCGTCAACGGCGCGACGCTCAGCACGCTGCCGAATGGCGTCGGCGGCTATATGGCCGACATGCTGGCGGCCATGCAGGGGCGACAGGTGTCGCTCGCCGCCGGCAGTGCGGCGGCGGACAGCCTGATCTTCACCACCGACAATGCCGGCATGACCAGCATGAGCTTTGGCAGCGCGGTGACGGTCAGCGGGATCAGCGGCATCCCCAATCTGGCGAACATGACGCTGCGCGCCGACGATTCCAACCTGCTGCGCGTGCGCCTGTGGACCTCGACCGCGCAGCATTATGAGATCGTGCTGACGCCTTCGTTCATAACCGCGACGAACGAGAATGTCGCAGGCGTTCCCGAGCCGGAGACCTGGGCGCTGCTGATCGCGGGCTTCGGCCTGGCGGGGGCCGGGTTTCGCTTTCGCGCCCGCGCGAAGGGGATTCAGCGCGTCCTGACGTAACGGCCGGGCGCATCCTCGATCGGCCTGAGCTTGCCTTTGCCGGGGATGCGCGCGCCCTTCACAGGCACGGTCGCGGGGGCGATGCCGCGCAGCCACGCCAGCCAGTCGGGCCACCAGCTTCCCTTCGTCTCGGTCGCGCCGGCGATGAACTCGGCGAGCGAGGCGGCGGGGCCGTCATTGGTCCAGTACTGATATTTGTGCGCGGCGGGCGGATTGATGACGCCCGCAATATGGCCCGATCCGGCGAGCAGGAAGCGGATCGGCCCGCCGAACTGCTCGGTCAGTTTCCACACGCTGTCGAGCGGGGCGATATGATCCTCGCGCCCCGCCTGGATATAGGCGGGGGTCTTCACCGCATGGAGATCGATCGGCGTGCCGCCGATGCTGATCGCGCCGGGCTGGACCAGCTTGTTGTCGCGATAGAGGTCGCACAGATAGGCGCGGTGCCATCTGGCGGGCAGATTGGTGGTGTCGCCGTTCCAGTAGAGCAGGTCGAACGGCGCATAGTCCTTGCCCAGCAGGTAGTTGTTGACGACATAGTTCCAGATCAGGTCGCGCCCGCGCAGCAGGTTGAAGGTCGCGGCCATGTAGCGCCCGTCGAGATAGCCGTCGGTTTCCAGCCCCTCGATCATCCTGAGCTGTTCGTCGTCGACGAAGTTGAGCAGATCGCCTGCGCGCGAGAAATCGACCTGCGCGGTGAAGAAGGTCGCGCTCGCTACCTTGCCCGCCTCGCCGCGCGCCGCGAGATAGGCGAGCGTTGCCGCCAGCGTCGTCCCCGCCACGCAATAGCCGATCGTATGGACCGCGGGCACGCCGAGCAGGTCGCGGATCGTATCGATCGCATCGATCTGGCCGCGGATGATGTAATCGTCCCACGTCACGTCCTTCATCGTGGCGTCGGCCGACTTCCACGAAACCATGAACAGCGAGATGCCCTGATCGAGCGCCCAGCGGACGAAGCTCTTTTCCGGCGCGAGATCGAGAATGTAGAAACGGTTGATCCACGGCGGGAAGACGACGAGCGGCGCGGCCAGCACGTCGGGCGTGGTCGGCGCATAATGGATGAGCTGATAGAGCGGGGTTTCGTGAATCACCTTGCCCGGCGTGGTGGCGAGGTTGCGCCCGACCTCGAACGCATCCGCCGCCGTGTGGCTGAGCTGGCCGCGCCCCATGTCGGCCAGCATATGCTCCAGACCCTTGAGCAGATTCTCGCCGCCCGTCTCGATCGTCTTTTCCATCACCTCGGGGTTGGTGAGCGGGAAATTGGCGGGGCTCATCGCCTCGACCACCGATCGCGTTGCGAAGCGCAGCCTTTCCTTCTGCGCCGCCGGCACGTGATCGAGCGCGTCGACGCCGCGCAACATATGATCGCCGATGAGCAGATAGGACTGGCGGATCAGATCATAGAGCGGATTATCATGCCAGGCGGGCGCGGCGAAGCGCCTGTCCTTCGCGCGCGACGGATCCTCGGGCTCGGCCTTGGCGGGCTGGAGGAAGCGTTCCCACAGCTTGACGCTGTCGGCCCAGAAATCGGCCTGCGCGCGCGCGATCGCGGCGCCATCGGCGAAATCAAGCGCGGACAGGCCGGGCGCAGCCGCGCCCGCCGCCTTCGCCAGCTCGTCCAGCCCATGCTCCATCATCATCTGCTGCGCGCGGCCGATCACCCAGGTCCAATGCTGCATGTCCTGAAGGCTGGGCGGCGTGTGCGTTTCTGTGTCGGCCATCGACGTTCCTCTCGCCGACGAGACTAGCGTCGAATTGCGCGGCGCGAAACCACCGGCCTGCTAAGCCGCTTCGCAATATTATTGAGAATGTGTTGCATTAGCGAACCGCCTGCCCTAGCAGCGCCGCAAAAAGGGAATGCACATGCACAAGATCGCCACCGCCGCCCTCGCGGCGCCCATGTTTTTCGCTACCCCGGCCCAGGCGCAGGACGGCAAGCCGGTCGACGGGCTCGAAAATGCGGCTTCGCACGAAATCGTGATCACCGCAGCGCGCACCGCCCTGCCCGCCAACGCCCTGCCGCTGACCATCGACGTGATCGACAAGAGCACGCTCGACCAGCAGATCGCGATTTCGGGATCGGTGGTCGACGCCGTCGCGACGCTGACCCCGTCCTTCTCGCCGACGCGGCAGAAGCTGTCGGGCGCGGGCGAGACGCTGCGCGGCCGATCGCCGCTTTATGCGATCAACGGCATCCCGCAATCGACGCCGATGCGCGACGGCAGCCGCGACGGCTTCACGATCGACGGCTTCTTCGTCGATCGCGTCGAGCTGATCTACGGATCCAACGCGCTGCAGGGCATCGGCGGGACCGGCGGCATCGTCAACCAGGTGACGGTGGGGGCGCCGACGAAGGAAGGAATCAGTGGCCGCGCCTTGCTGCAGGGAACGGCGGACAATGATTTCCGCGGCGACGGGCTGGGCGGCAAGGCGGCCGGGCTGATCCAGTACAAGGCCGGGCGCTTCGACGCGACCGTCGGCGCTGCCTATGAGAAGCGCGGCGCCTTCTACGACGCCGACGGCCGGCGCATCGGCATCAACAGCACGCAGGGCGAAACGATGGATTCGCAGAGCTGGTCGCTGTTCGGGCGTTTCGGCTATGCGCTTGGCGACACCGCGCGGCTCGACCTGATCGCCAGCCGGTTCGAGCTGAAGGGCGACGGCGACTATCTCGCCATCCCCGGCAACCGCGTGACCGGCGTGCCGACGAGCGCGGTGCGCGGCGACCAGCCGGGCGATCCCGCCGCCAGCCGCACCGAAAGCGTCGCGCTGTCGCTGACCGACCCCGCGCTGGGCGGCGGCCATTTCGTCAGCCAGATCTTCTTCAACCGCACGCGCGACACGTTCGGCGGCGAAGTCGCGCCGATCGCGACTTTCCAGGACCCGACGATCGCGCCGATCGGCACTTTGTTCGATCAGTCGCAGAACCGATCGCGCAAGCTGGGCGCCAAGATCAGCTATGAGCGCGCCGTTCCCGGCTTCGAGAACCTGACCGCGACGGTGGGCTTCGACGCGCTGTTCGACAAGACCGAACAGCGGCTGATCGCGACCGGTCGCGTCTGGGTGCCGCCCGCCGACTTCCGCAGCCTCGCGCCGTTCGGCCAGCTCAACCTGGCGCTGTTCGACAAGAAGCTGCGGCTGGCCGGCGGCCTGCGCTGGGAAAATGTGCGGATCAAGATCGCCGATTACCACACGCTGGCCGCCAATACGCGCCCCTATGGCGGCGTCGATGTCGGCGGCGGCACGCCGAGCTTCAGCGACCTGCTGCTCAACGGCGGCGTGATCCTGGAGCCATGGGACGGCATCCGCGCCTATGTGAGCTATGCCGAGGGCTATACGGTGCCCGATATCGGCCGCATCACCCGCGCGATCAGCACGCCCGGCGTCGACCTCGACAATTTCCTCGACATCAGCCCGGTCATTTCCAACAACCGCGAGATCGGCTTCGAGATCAAGCGCGGCCCGATCGACGCCAGCGCCGCCTATTTCTGGTCGTCGAGCAACAAGGGACAGATATTGATCGCCAATCCCGGCGGCATCTTCGACGTCCAGCGCCAGCGCGTCGAGATCCAGGGACTGGAGCTGAACATGCGCGTGCAGACGCCGCTGCCCGGTTTCCGTGTCGCGGTCGGCTACGCCCATCTGATCGGCCGTTACGACAGCGATTCGGCAAACCCCGACGGCATCGTCGACACCGACCTCGACGGCAGCAACATCTCGCCCGATCGCCTCAACCTGTCGGCGACCTATAATCGCGGGCCGATCTCGGCGTTGATCCAGACGCAATTCTATCTGTCGCGGACTTTCCACGGCAAGGCGAACCCCGACCAGCGCAACAATTTCGACGGCTATACGCTGACCGACGCCAGCCTGCGCTACCAGACGCGGTTCGGCGCGCTCAACCTGAGCATCCAGAATCTCTTCAACGAACAATATATCAGCTATAACGCCGACACCCGGCTGCCGACCGACAATCTCTCCTACTTCGCGGGGCGCGGGCGCACCTTCACGCTGGGCTGGGACTATCGCTTCTGATGCGCCCGCTCGACCTGCTCCACCGCTGGACGGGCGGGCTGATCGGGCTCGTGCTGGCGATGCTCGGCCTGTCGGGCGCGATCCTCGTCCACCGCGACGCGTGGATCGGGCTTCCCCATGCCGGCGACGTGCAGGTGCAAGGCGCCGACGCGCTGTCCGCCGCGGTCGAGCGGATCATGACGGCGCCCGACCGCCCCGGCAGCATCATCTTCGCGACGCCCGGCTTCGGGCTCGACCGGCTGAGCTATCAGGGCGGGCGCGGCGCCTATGCCGACCAGTCGGGCCATGTCGTCGCAAGCTGGCAAAGCCAGTGGGAGCGGCCGGAGCTGTGGCTGTTCGACTTCCACCATCACCTGTTCAGCGGCGACGCGGGCGAATGGGTGATCGGCATCGCCGGCATATGCGGGATGTTCTTCGTGGTGAGCGGCGTCATCCTGTGGTGGCGGACGCGCAAGACCTGGGAGTTCCGCCTGCTGCCCAAGCGGCTGAGCCGGCCCGCCATCGTCCGCCACCACCGCGATCTCGGCATCATGGTCGCGCCGCTGCTGCTGCTTTCGCTGTTCACCGGCACGGCGATGGTCTTCCGCCCGGTGATCGCGATCATCCTCGGCCCCGACGCGCCGTCGCTGGTCGCCAGAACGCTGAAGCCGCCGAAGACGCCTGCCGTGCCGCTCGCCGCGCGGCCCGACTGGCGCGCGATGATCCGCACCGCGCGCGAGCGCTTTCCCGACGCCGAGCTGCGCATCCTCGCGCTACCACGCAAGGACGGCGGCGCGATCATGCTGCGGATGCGCCAGCCCGGCGAATGGCTGCCCAACGGGCGGACGACCTTGTGGTTCGCGGCCGACAGCGGCCGGCTGATCGAGGCGCGTGACGCGCTGGCGATGCCGGCGCGCGTCCGCGTCTATAACAATCTCTATCCGCTGCACGCCGCGAAAGTCGGCGGGCTCGGCTGGAAGCTGGCGATGACGCTGTCGGGCCTGGCCCTGTTCATGCTCGGCACGCTGGCGGTGTGGAGCTTCTGGTTCAAGCGCGGCAAGGCGGCACCGGCGAAGCGGCGGCCGGCGCTCGCCGGGCAAGCCGCCAAATAGGCTTCGACAAGGCTTTGGCGGCGGCGTAGAAAACCGGCTTCATTCCCTCCAACGGACCGGAGCCATGACCGAAGAGTTTTACCGCATTCGCCGCCTGCCCCCCTATGTCATCGCCGAAGTGAACGCGATGCGGGCAGCAGCGCGCGCGCGCGGTGACGACATCATCGATCTGGGCATGGGCAATCCGGACCTGCCGCCGCCGCCGCACGTGATCGACAAATTGTGCGAAGTGGCGCGCAACCCCGACGCGCACGGCTATTCGGCGTCGAAGGGCATTCCCGGCCTGCGGAAGGCGCAGGCCAACTATTATCAGCGCCGCTTCGGCGTCGAGCTCGACGCCGACAGCGAAGTCGTCGTGACGCTGGGATCGAAGGAAGGCCTCGCCAACCTCGCGCAGGCGATCACGGCGCCGGGCGACGTGGTTCTGGCGCCCAACCCCAGCTACCCGATCCACACCTTCGGCTTCATCATCGCCGGCGCGACGATCCGTTCGGTGCCGACCACGCCCGACGAGCGCTATTTCGAAAGCCTCGAGCGCGCGGTGAAGTTCACCGTGCCCAAGCCGTCGGTGCTGGTGATGGGCTATCCGTCCAACCCGACCGCCGAAGTCGTCGACCTCGCCTTTTACGAGCGCGTCGTCGCCTTCGCCAAGGAGCATGGGCTGTGGGTGCTGTCCGACCTCGCCTATTCGGAAATCTATTTCGACGACCATCCGACGCCGTCGATCCTGCAGGTGCCGGGGGCGAAGGACGTGGCGGTGGAGTTCACCTCCATGTCCAAGACCTACAGCATGGCGGGCTGGCGCATGGGTTTCGCGGTCGGCAACAAGACGCTGATCGCAGCGCTGACGCGGGTGAAATCCTATCTCGACTATGGCGCCTTCACGCCGATCCAGGCGGCGGCGGTGGCGGCGATCAACGGGCCGCAGGACATCGTCGAGCAGAATCGTCAGCTCTACAAGCGCCGGCGCGACGTGCTGGTCGAAAGCTTCGCGCGCGCCGGGTGGGACATTCCGCCGCCGCGCGCGTCGATGTTCGCCTGGGCGCCGCTGCCGCCCGCGCTCGCGCATCTGGGCAGCCTCGAATTCACCAAGCAGTTGCTGACCCATGCCGGTGTCGCGGTGGCGCCGGGCGTCGGCTATGGCGAGGACGGCGAAGGCTTTGTCCGCATCGCGATGGTCGAGAATGAACAGCGCATCAGGCAGGCAGCGCGCAACGTGCGCAAATATCTGCAAAGCATGGGGGTCAACACGCCCGCGCAGGGCGCTGCTTGATCGTCGACCGCATTATCAAGGGTGTCGAGAGCCACCCCCGATCGTTCGTCAAGGCCGTGACCTGGCGGATGATGGGGAGCATCGACACCTTCATGCTCAGCTATCTCTTCACGCGCAACGTGAAGGCGGCGGGCGCGATCGCGTCGACCGAGATCATCACCAAGATCGGTCTATACTATGTGCATGAGCGGCTCTGGTCGCTGAGCGGCTGGGGCCACAGGCGCGGGCGCGACGGGGAGTAGACGGCCGCTGTCAAAAATGGTTAATGAAACGAAAGTAATAACAGGCGCGCGTTTCGCCGGGTTATGGGCGTTCATTCTCTCCTCTCGAGTCGATCGGACCCGTGCATGATGACATTCGACAGCCTCTTTCGCCGCGCGCGCATGGCAGCCTTCGGCGCCGCCGCGCTGGTGAGCGCCGGCGCTGCGAGCGCGACGGTCGCGACTGACTATAACGTCTTCATCTTCAACAACCTGTCCGAAACCAATTCGGAAGTGAACGGCGCTGCCGCCGCGGGCGGCAACGTGACCTTCACCAATTCGAGCGTCGGCGTCTCGCTGCCCAGCGGCTACAGCGCCGCCTCGCTGGTCGCCGGCGGCAACCTGACCTACACCAACGGTCAGGTGTTCAACGGCAATGTCCGCGTCGTCGGCAGCTACAGCACCACCGGGTTCAACGTGCTCAACGGCTCACTGAGCACCGGCGCGAGCCCGGTCAATTTCGGCACCGAGGCGATCCGCCTGAGCAACATCTCGACCGCGCTGGCGTCGATGGCCGCCAACGGCAGCGTCAGCACCCCCTGGGGCGGCGCGCTGAGCTTCACCGGCAGCAGCAGCGGCGTCAACGTCTTCAACATCACCACCGCCCAGCTTTCGGCGTCCAACCAGTTCCTTGTGAACATCCCGACCGGTTCGGTCGCGCTGTTCAACGTCACCGGCGGCAGCGCTTCGGTCAACTGGTCGAGCTTCAACCTGGGCGGATCGAGCGCCGCGGACCTGCTGTTCAACTTCGCCGGCGCCGGATCGCTCGCGATCAACGGCAGCTGGTCGGGCAGCATCCTCGCCCCGCTCGCCAGCGTCACGGCCAATTATGGCGCGTTCAACGGCCAGCTCTTCGCCAGCAACCTGACGAGCACGACCGAGTTCTACAATGTGAAGTTCAAGGGCGACCTGCTCGATCCGTCTTCGCCGGGCGTGCCCGAGCCGGCGACTTGGGCAATGCTGATCACCGGCTTCGGCCTTGCCGGCGTCGCCATCCGTCGCCGCACGCGGATCAGCGTCGCCGCCTGACGGGCCATTCGTCAGGAGACTTGCGCGGTCGGCGGCGATCGGCCATCGCCCGCGCATGGCCCGTTCCGACTTCGCATTCTCGACTCCGCTGCGCGTGCGCTGGGCGGAGATCGACGCCCAGAACATCGTCTTCAACGCCCGCTATCTCGACTATGCCGACATAGCGGTGACCGAATATTGGGAAGCGGTCGATGCCCATGCCGGGCAGGACAAGCCGCTGGAATTCAACGTCGCACGATCGACGATCAACTATCGCAAGCCGATCCGCTCGCGCGAGAATCTCGACCTCTTCATCCGCGTGGCGCGCTTCGGCACCGCGAGCATGACGCACATGATCGAAATCCACGGCGCGGATTCGGGCGGGGAGGATCTGCGCGCCGAGATCGAGCTGATCTATGTCCATGTCGACCTTTCGACCGGGGCGTCGCAGCCCATCCCCGACTGGTTCAAGGAACGCTTCATCCGCTTCGACGAGCGCGCGGCGCGGATCGACGAGCGCGCTTGATCCCCAGCGCCGTGCGGGCATGCTCGCGCCACGCAAGAATGGGAGGATCATCGCCATGAGGATGTTGTTCGCAGCCGCGCTGGCGGCAACCGCGCTCGCCACGCCCGCCTTCGCAAAGCCCGCCGACTATGCGCCCGCCGTCACGGCACCGGGGCGCGCGGCAGAGGATGTGGCGCTCGATGCGGGGCGCAAGCCGGCCGAAGTGCTCGATTTCCTAGGGCTGAAGAAAGGCATGACCGCGCTCGACGCGATGGCGGGCGAGGGCTATTATTCTGAGATCATGGCCCGCTTCGTCGGCGCGAAGGGCAAGGTTATCGCCTGGGTGCCGCGCCAGTTCTTCGACGAGAAGACCAAGGCACGGCTGGAAGCGATCCAGTCGCGCAGCGGCAATGTCGCGATCGACGACCAGCCGTTCGAGAGCTTCGCCGCCCGGCCGAACAGCCTCGACTTCGTCCTCTATCATCTCGCCTATCACGACCTTTACTGGTCGAGCGAGAAGTACAGGATTCCGCAGATCGACCCGGCGGATTCGCTCAAGATGCTGTTCGCGGCGGTGAAGCCCGGCGGGATCGTGGGCGTCGTCGACCATGTCGGCCCGGCGGGCGATACGCGGGCGGTGGTGGACAAGCTCCACCGCATCGACCCCGAGGTGGTGAAGGCCGACTTCAAGCGCGCCGGTTTCGCGCTGGTCGGCGAAAGCCCGCTGCTCCGCGTCGCCGGGGACGATCACAGCAAGCTGGTGTTCGATCCCACGGTGCGCGGCAAGACGGACCGCTTCATCCTCAAGTTCAGAAAGCCGCAATAGCGGTCGGACATACCCCGTCATTGCGAGCGCAGCGAAGCAATCCAGTCCATTGACAGGCCTCCCTGGATTGCTTCGCTGCGCTCGCAATGACGAAGGCTAGAAGCCGATAATCTCGCCACCTTCGAGCCGGTGGGTGCAGCCGAGCGCGGCGGCATCGTCTCCGGCGTCGAGCGCGGCGACCGTCACCCAGCCCTGGCGGCGCAGCGCGGCGGCCTGCGCCGGATCGGTGCCGAGCGGCAGGAACAGCCGGTCGCGCGCCGACGCGCCCGCCAGTCGCTCGACCAGCGGATCGGGATAGAGCGAGAAGCCGATTGCCGGTTCCTCGGCACCGTCGCCGTGCATGATCGTGTATGAACCGCCCCGCCCGATCTCGCCCGCCAGCCCGTCGACGAACAGCGAGAAGCCGAACCAGCTCTGATATTCGAAGCCATGGCGCTCGGTGGGATCGAGCGTGATCGTCGCATGGCCGGCGAGCGGCGCGGCGATCTGGCGAATGGCCTCGATCCGGCTGGCGAGCACGCCGCCGGCATCGATCGCCTCCAGCCGGGCCAATGCGCTTTCGAGCGGGCCGGCAGCATGGATCAACGGCAGATAGGCATCGGCCCCGATCGCGGCGAGGCCGCCCGCATCCTTGGCGTCGAGCAAGGCGCGAACGCGATCGATGCGATCGGTGGGCAGCGGGAACGGCCCCGCCGCCAGCGTGTCGACCAGATCGGGAAGCGTCAGATCGACGGTGATCGCCCCTGCCCCCGCTGCTTCGAGCGCGGCGATGGCGACGGCGACGATCTCGGCAGCGGCGGCAACGGTGTCGCGGCCGATCAGCTCGGCGCCAAGCTGGATCAGCTCGCGTTCGGGAGCGAGCTGGGTGGCGCGCAGCTTGATGACGCTGCCGGCATAGGAAAGGCGCAGCGGCCGCGCGCGATGCGCCATCCGCGTCGCCGCGATGCGGCCGACCTGCGTCGTGATGTCGGGCCGCAGCGCAAGCGTACGCTGCGACACGGGATCGACGAAGCGCAGCAGATCCTGCGCCCGCGCCGATTTCAGCCGCCCGACCAGCGCCTCCTCGAACTCCGCCAGCGGCGGCGAGACGCGTTCATAGCCATAGGCCGCGATCGCATCGAGCGCTGCGCGCTCGACCGCCGCCGCTGCCTCGGCAGCGGGCGGCAGCCGATCGCGAAGCCCCTCGGGCAGAAGGCCGGGCGCGATCATCAGAACTTCAGGGCCTTCACGGTCTTCACGCCGGGCAAGCGGTGAAGCTCCTGCAGCAGGGCTTCGGGCACCGGCGAGTCGACCGAGAGCAGCAGCACCGCCTCTCCGCCCGCGGTACGGCGACCGAGGTGGAAAGTGCCGATGTTCACGCCCGCTTCGCCGAGCGCGGTGCCGAGGCGACCGATGAAGCCCGGCGCGTCGACATTGACGACATAGAGCATGTCGCCGGCCAGATCGGCCTCGACCTTCACGCCGAAAATCTCGACGAGGCGCGGCTGCGCATCGGCAAAGAGCGTGCCGGCGACCGATTTCTCGCCGTCCTCGGTCTTCACCGAGACGCGGACGAGCGTGTGGTAATCGCCCTCGCGGTCATGGCGCACCTCGCGCACGTCGAGCCCGCGTTCCTTGGCGAGGAAGGGCGCGTTGACCATGTTCACCGTGTCCGAATAGACGCCCATCAGGCCGGCGAGCACCGCGCCCGTAATCGGCTTCTGATTGAGTTCGGCGGCGGCGCCTTCGACCTCGATCGCAACGCCCGACAATGCGTCATGCGCCAGCTGCCCGACGAGCGAGCCGAGCTTTTCGGCGAGCGCCATATAGGGCTTGAGCTTGGGCGCTTCCTCGGCCGAGAGCGAGGGAACGTTGAGCGCGTTGGTGATGCCGCCGCTCAGCAGATAGTCCGAAATCTGTTCGGCGACCTGGATCGCGACATTGACCTGCGCCTCGTCGGTCGATGCGCCGAGATGCGGGGTAGAGATGAAATTGGGGGTGCCGAACAGCGGCGAAGCAGTCGCCGGCTCCTCGACGAACACGTCGAGCGCGGCACCTGCGACATGGCCCGAATCGAGCGCGGCCTTGAGCGCCGCCTCGTCGATCAGCCCGCCGCGCGCGCAGTTCACGATGCGCACGCCCTTCTTGGTCTTGGCGAGATTTTCGGCCGAGAGGATGTTGCGCGTCTGATCGGTCAGCGGGGTGTGCAGCGTGATGAAGTCGGCGCGGGCGAGCAGCTCGTCCAGCGTCACTTTCTCCACGCCCATCTCGACCGCGCGTTCGGCGGACAGGAAGGGATCATAGGCGACCACCTTCATGCGCAGGCCGAGCGCACGATCGGCGACGATCGAACCGATATTGCCCGCGCCGATAAGCCCCAGCACCTTGCTGGTCATCTCGACGCCCATGAAGCGGTTCTTTTCCCACTTGCCGGCCTGCGTGGAGGCATCGGCCTCGGGCAACTGGCGGGCGAGCGCGAACATCAGCGCAATCGCATGTTCGGCCGTAGTGATCGAGTTGCCGAACGGCGTGTTCATCACCACGACGCCCTTTGCCGACGCGGCGGGGATGTCGATATTGTCGACGCCGATGCCGGCGCGGCCGACGACCTTCAGATTGGTCGCGGCGGCGATGACATCCTTGGTCGCCTTGGTCGCCGAACGGATGGCGAGCCCGTCATAATCGCCGATGATCGCGATCAGCTCGTCCTTGGTCAGGCCGGGCTTCTCGTCGACCTCGACGCCGCGCTCGCGGAAAATCGCGGCGGCCTTGGGATCCATCTTGTCGGAAATCAGCACCTTGGGCATTTTTCTATCCTTCTCGCCGTCTCCGGTCCCGGCATTCCGCTCTGGGGATTCGGGCCGTCCGGATGCGGTTCAATAATGTTGACGTCTATGGTCGCGGGTCCCCGGCCGGGCGGGGACCGGAGAGAGGTTCAGCCGCGCAGTTCGGACCAGGCCCAGTCGAGCCAGGGGCCGAGCGCCGCAATGTCCGACGCATCGACGGTCGCGCCGCACCAGATGCGCAGGCCCGCCGGGGCATCGCGATAGCCGGCGATGTCGTAGGCTGCGTCCTCGGCCTCGAGCAGCGCCGCGAACTTCTTGATCAAGGCCTCATCGGCGCCCGCGACGGTCAGGCAGACGCTGGTCTTCGAGCGGCTGGCCGGATCGGCGGCGAGATGGCCGAGCCAGTCGCGTTCCGCGACGATCTTGTCGAGCGCTGCGGCATTGGCCTCGCAGCGGGCGAGAAGCCCGGCCGATCCGCCAATGTCCTTCGCCCATTCGAGCGCGAAGATCGCATCCTCGACCGCCAGCATCGACGGCGTGTTGATCGTCTCGCCCTTGAACACGCCTTCGGCCAGCGCGCCCTTCGAGACGAGGCGGAAGACCTTGGGCAGCGGCCATGCGGGGGTGTAGGTTTCGAGACGCTCGACCGCGCGCGGGCCGAGGATCAGGACGCCGTGCCCGCCCTCGCCGCCGAGCACCTTCTGCCAGGAGAAGGTCGCGACATCGATCTTGTCCCACGGCAGGCCGTAGGCGAACACCGCGCTGGTCGCGTCGGCGAAGCTGAGGCCTTCGCGATCGTCCGGAATCCAGTCGCCATCGGGCACGCGCACGCCCGAGGTCGTGCCGTTCCAGGTGAAGAGCACGTCGTGCGACCAGTCGACCGCGCCCAGATCGGGAAGCTGGCCATAGTCGGCGCGGATCACCGTCGGATCGAGCTTCAATTGCTTGGCGGCATCGGTGACCCAACCTTCACCGAAGCTCTCCCAGGCGAGCGTGGTGACGGGACGCGCGCCGAGCATCGTCCACATCGCCATTTCGAAGGCGCCGGTATCCGATCCGGGAACGATGCCGATGCGGTGCGTATCGGGGAGGCGCAGCATCTCGCGCATCAGATCGATGGCGTATTGCAGGCGGCCCTTGCCGAGCTTCGAGCGGTGCGAGCGGCCGAGCGACCCGGTGGCGAGTCGATCGGGCGACCAGCCCGGCGGCTTGGCGCAGGGACCGGACGAGAAATGGGGGCGATGGGGTTTGGTAGCGGGGCGATCGAGGCGCGCGGGCGCACTCGTAGCGTCAGTCACAGTCATGTCAGTCTCTCCTTTCAGAGAGCACGCGCCGCGTTGGGACGGCGTGGCCCGCCGACGGCTTTAGTCGCGCGGCACGCATTGTCAAATGACAATCGGGAATGGCGCAGATACGTTTTGCGCATGGATGCGCTCACACTCTTCGGCCTTTTCGCGGTTTCGGCGATGCTCGTCGCCTATGCGCTGGAAGCGCGATCGCACTGGTGGACGCTGATCTTCGCGGGCGCCTGCGCACTCGGCTCGACCTATGGATTCCTGCAGGGTGCGTGGCCGTTCGGGCTGGTCGAGGCGATCTGGTCGCTGGTCGCGCTGCGCCGCTGGTGGCAGCTCAAAGCGGCTGACGCACAAGGTTAATCGACGAAACGTGCCGATCGGGCGGAGGACGGCTTCGACATTGGCGGCCGTCCCTGCCATCATCGAGGCCGTGGGTATGGGGCGTATCGGACGACCGGCATTTGGCGCGACGATCGTAGCCTCGTTGCTGCTTGCGTCCTGCGCCGGCGACCATGGCCGCAAGCCGCAGCGCCGCCCCACCCCCGAAGCGCAGCGCCCGCCCGGCATCAATGCCGCGCAGACCAAGCAGTGCCTGGCCGGGCTCGACAGGCAGGGCGTACAATATCAGCCGCTGCCGGATCGCGACTTCGGCGGCGGTTGCCTGGCCTATGGATCGGTCAAGCTGCTCGACGTCGGTACGCCGATCACCAATCTGGGCGCGATGACCTGCTCACTGGCGGGCAATTTTTCCGCCTGGGTGCGCTTTGCGGTGGTGCCAGCATCGCGCCAATGGCTGGGCAGCGAAGTGACGCGGGTCGAGACTTTCGGCACCTATGCCTGCCGCAACGTCAACAGCGCGTCGTCGGGCAAGCTGTCCGAACATGCCCATTCGAACGCGGTGGACGTCGCCGCCTTCGTGCTGGCCGACGGGCGGCGCATATCGGTCAAGGCCGATTACCGATCGCCCGACCCGAAGATCCAGGGCTTCTTCAACGCGGTCCACACATCGGCGTGCAAGCGGTTCGAGACGGTGCTCAGCCCCGATTACAACGCGCTCCACGCCGATCATCTCCATCTCGACATGGGGCGCGGCCCCTTCTGCCGCTGATCCGCGTTCTTGAACCGTAACGCAGACGCGCTAATAGAATAGGGATGACAGATACAAGAGTTCCCTCGCGCGTCTTTCCCGATGCGCGCAAGGCGGCCGATGTCGCCGCCAAGCATTCGATCCACACCCCGCAGACCGAAAGCCCCGCCTATCGGCTGGCCTTTCAGGACGATGAGTTCCTGCTGCGCGAGGATCTGCGCCCGGTGCGCTTCCAGCTCGAGCTGCTGAAGCCCGAACTGCTGCTCGACGAAGCGAATATCGCTTCGATGTTCGTCTTCTACGGATCGGCGCGGATTCCGGAGCCCGCCAAGGCGCAGGCGCTGCTCGACGCGGCGACCGACCCCAAGGCGCATGCGATCGCCGAACGGCTGGTCGCCAAGTCAAAATATTACGAAGTCGCGCGCGATCTGGCGCGGCTGGCGAGCGGCTTTCCCCGCGACATGGCGGGCAAGCGCCACTTCGTCGTCTGCTCGGGCGGCGGGCCTTCGATCATGGAAGCCGCCAATCGCGGCGCGAACGACGTCGGCGCGGAGACGGTGGGCCTCAACATCGTGCTGCCGCACGAGCAGGCGCCCAATCCCTATGTCACCCCGGCGCTGAGTTTCCAGTTCCACTATTTCGCGCTGCGCAAGATGCACTTCCTGCTGCGCGCGCGCGCGGTGGCGGTATTCCCCGGCGGCTTCGGCACCTTCGACGAGACGTTCGAGCTGCTGACGCTGATCCAGACCGGCAAGGTCAGCCGCATCCCGATCCTGATGTTCGGGCGCGAATTCTGGGAGCGCGTGATCGATTTCGAGGCGCTGGCCGACGAGGGCGTGATCAACCACCGCGACCTCGACCTCATCACCTGGTGCGAAAGCGCCGAGGAGGCGTGGGACATGGTCACGCATTTCTGGCGCGGCAAGGAATAAGGCGTCCGCGCGCCAGCGTGACGATGACCGTTGTAGGGAATGGCGGGAAACCGCCATTCCCCGTCCGCGAAGTTGACAAAGTTGAGACGCTGGAACGCTGTTCTCAACGTGCGGGCGGCGGCGATGTCAAAGGGCGGCGGGCAATGCTCCGCAGCCATAGATGATCGTCCACCTGTAGGACAGCATGGCCGGAGCGGGGGCAGCCGCGCCGACGGCCCCCTGCCCGCAATCAGACCAGAGCGATGTCCGGCGCGTCCTCGGCCTTCATGCCGATGACGTTGTAGCCGGCATCGACATGATGAATCTCGCCGGTGACGCCCGCCGAGAGGTCCGACAGGAAATAGAGGCCCGAACCGCCGACATCCTCGATCGTCACGGTGCGACGGAGCGGCGCGTTCAGTTCGTTCCACTTCAGGATATAGTTGAAGTCGCCGATGCCGCGCGCGGCGAGCGTCTGGATCGGGCCGGCGGAGATGGCGTTCACGCGGATATTTTCCGGCCCCATGTCGACCGCGAGATATTTGACGCTGGTTTCCAGCGCCGCCTTGGCGACGCCCATGACATTGTAATGGGGGATCACCTTTTCCGCGCCATAATAGGTCAGCGTGAGGATCGACCCGCCCTGGGGCATCATCTCTCGCGCGCGCTTGGCGACTGCGACCAGCGAGTAGGCCGAGACGTTCATCGTCATCAGGAAATTGTCGAGCGTGGTTTCGTAATAGCGCCCGCGCAGCTGGCTCTTGTCCGAAAAGCCGATGGCGTGGACGAGGAAATCGATCGTCGGCCAGCTTTCCCTGAGCGTATCGAACGCCACGTCGAGCGCCGCCATGTCCGACACGTCGCAATCGATGAGCAGATCGGAGCCGAGTTCCTCGGCGAGCGGCTTCACCCGCTTCAAAATCGCATCGCCCTGGTAGCTGAAGGCGAGTTCGGCACCCGCTTCGCGCAGCTTCTTCGCAATGCCCCAGGCGAGGCTCTTGTCATTGGCGAGGCCCATGATCAGGCCCCGCTTTCCCTTCATCAGGCCGTTCACGCTTCTTCTTCCCTTTCCGCGTCAGCCACAGTCCTAGCGTCCTTTAGACCCGGACCGGGCGCTTCCGCCAGCGCTGCGTTGAGTTCCGCGCCCACCACCAGCCCCAGCCCGATCACGTAGAAGAAGAGGAGCGAGACGATGACGCCGGCAAGGCTGCCATAGGTGCGGTTGTACGATCCGAACAGCGCGATGACGACCGGAAGCAGCTCCGTCGTCACCTGCCACCAGACCGCCACCAGCAGCGCGCCGGGCCATTTCGGATAGGCGCGGCTACGATAGCGCACCGGCGTGAGCGAGTAGAAGATGATGTAGAGCGCAATGAACAGCGCGATCGCCGGAACCAGCTTGGTCACGCCCAGCAGGCTCTGCGACTGGGCGGCGATGGGCACCAGCCGGTACATGAACTGTTCCACGCCGGTCAGCAGCACCTGCGCGGTGAAGGCGAACATGGCGAGCAGGACGGAACCGATGATGATCCCGATCGACATCAACCGATATTCGTAGAAGGGCCGGGTGTGCGTGACGCCATAGGCGCGGCGCAGAATCTCGCGGATCGTCTCGATGAAGCTCGCCGTGCTCCACAGGCCGACGAGCGCGCCGAGCCACAGCAGGTTGCCCGAGCGGACGGCGAGCACATCGGCAATGGGCTGGCGCAGCACATCGGCGACGCTGTGCGGCACCGTGCGCAGGAACAGCGTGACGGCCTCGCGCCCTTCTTCCGTCTGCCCGAAGATCTGGGCGACGGCCGCGAGGACGATGAAGAAGGGAAAGAGGGTGAGCAGCGAGAGATAAGCGAGGTTGCCCGCGTGGACGAAGCCTTCGTTGAACAGGCCGACGACGACGCGCTTGACGATTTCCCATGCCTTCAGCGGCGGCGGCAGGCGCCGGGCAGCCGCGCCCAGCGTCTTTCGCCGCGCCTCGGGCGAAAGCGGAGAAACTTCGTCAGCCAAGCCGATCAAACCCCCAGCGCGGCGCGCGGGTTCCCCAGATCCTTGTCCTTGTACGTTTCGGCAAAGGCATGAAGATCGGCGTCGTCCTTCGGCAGATCGACGAGCAGCGTCACGAGCTGCGCCCCGCGCCCCGCCTTGCCGTGGAAACCCTTGTCCTTGAGGCGGAGCGTGCGCCCGGAGGTCGAGCCGGCGGGGATGGTCAGCGTCACCGGCCCGTCGACCGTGGGCACGCGCACCTTGCCGCCCAGCACCGCTTCGGGAAGCGTGATCGGCAGATCGAGGCGGACATCGTCGCCGTCGCGCGTGAAGAAGCGGTGGGGAACGACCTCGATCGTGACGATCGCATCGCCCGCGCCGCCGGGTCCGGGCTCGCCCTTGCCGGCAAGCCGCATCTGCGTGCCATCCTCGACGCCGGCGGGCAGCTTCAGGTCGATCGTCTTGCCGTCGCCCAGCGTGATGCGCTGGTCGCGGCGCGCCGCCGCATCCTCGAACGGCACGCGCAGGCGATAGGCGATGTTCGCGCCCTTGGCCGGGGGCGCCGCGCGACGGCCGAAGCCGCCGGCAAAGCCGCCGCCGCCGCGTCCGCCGAAAATACCTTCGAAGATATCGGTGAAATCGCCGGAGCCGCCGCCCGAAAAATCGAAGCCGCCGCCGCTGTCCGCGCCGGGACGGAAGCCGCCTGCCCCCTGCCCGCGCGCGCCGAAGCCGGCATAGGTCGGGTTGCCGTCGCCATCGATCTCGCCGCGGTCGAACTGGCCGCGCTTGTCCTTGTCGTTCAGCAGATCATAGGCGCCCGTCACCTGGCTAAAACGCTCTGCGGCCTTGGGATTGTCCTTGTTGCGGTCGGGATGAAGCTCCTTGGCGAGCTTGCGATAGGCCTTCTTGATGTCGGCCTCGGTCGCGGTGCGCGCCACCCCCAAAATTGCGTACGGATCAGCCATCGTCTCTCGCTTGCACGTCTTTAGCCTGGATAAAATCGCCCTCAGGCATGAAGATTGGGCTTAAAGCCCCCTAAGTCCAGTGTCAGGCAGCCATTTCGGTGACCGGCTCGACATCGACCGAGACCGTCATCGCCTGCGCGCCCGAGCCGAGGACGATGCCGTCGATCGGCGCGATCTCCGAATAGTCGCGCCCGATCGCCATCACGATATGGTCGCCGGCCATCCAGATGCCGTTGGTGGGATCGAGCCCGATCCAGCCGCGATCGGGGCCGCACCAGAGCAGGACCCATGCATGGGTGGCGTCCGCGCCGACGAGCCTTTCCTGCCCGGGCGGCGGAATCGTGCGGATATAGCCGCTGGCATAGGCGGCAGGCAGGCCGGCGGCGCGCAGCCCGGTGATCATCACCTGCGCGAAATCCTGGCAGACGCCGCGCCGCTTGGCGAAGGCCTCCGCCGGGGTCGTCTCGGTCACCGTCGCGGTCGGATCGAATTCGAATTCATGCTGGATACGACGCGCGAGCGCGATGCCGGCTTCGAGCGCGCCGGCATCCGGCGGCAGGCTTTCGGCGCACCAGTCGGCAATCCCCGCGTCGAGCGGGATCAATGGCGAGGGGAAGAGATAATTGGCGGGGCCGGCGGCCGAGAGATCGCGGCTCTCGCGCGCCAGCCTGGCAACGGTCGCGAGGTCGGGATCGTCGATCGAGGGGATCGGCACCAGCCGGTCGACGCTGACGCGCGCGGTGCTGACGATTTCCAGCCCGCGCACCGCCTGTTCGACGACGACGCGGTCGACATTGGCGAGCGAGGCGTCGGCGCGCGCCGGGCTGATCCGCCCGCCGGGATTGACGCTGAGATCATAGTCGAGAAGCTGCTGGCCTTCCCAGTCGATCGGCTTCAGCCGCAGGTTGCAGCGCGCGAAACGCGCGGGCGCCGCATAAATGAAGCGCGTCGAATGGCGGATATTGTATATCAAGCGAGCGTGAACCCCGGGGCGCGGATCGTTTCGGCTCCGCGCAGGAAGAAGCGGCGCGACACCGCATCCGAAAGCGCGAGCAGGCGGTTCTCGATCGCCTGGACGGCATCGCCCTCAAGCATAGCGGCCTCGGCCGTGGCGATGGCGGCGGCGAGCTGGGTGGCGACCGCCTGATGCTCCTCGGCCATGCCGTCATCGCGCAGCGTAGGCAGCGCCTTCAGATGCTCGGCGATGCGATCGACCTGATAGGCGAGCGAGCGCGGATTGGACGGATCGAGCGTGACGAGATCGCGCGCGGGAACGAGCGCGAGGCCGGTCAGGTAGCGCTGGCGATAGCTGATCTGGCTGCCGGCGAGATCGAGCAGCGCAGTCAGGTCGTCGGCGCTCGCCTCGGCCCCGGCGAAGGAGCGGAGCAGGCGGCAGATGGTGATGCCGCGTTCGAGGCGACGGCCAAGATCGTGGAAGCGCCAGGCATCCGTGCGCGCCATATGTTCAGCGGCGAGCCCGGCGAGCGCCGCGAAACGCTGCTGCAGCGCGCCCGAACGCTCAACCATGCCGCGCCCCTTGGCGGGGCCGGCATCGAGCAGCCGCCAGAAATCGCCCGAGAGGCGCTCGCGCGATCCCTCGCCGATCGCGCGGGCGAGGCTGAGCAGGGTGCGGACGCTGGCCGTTTCCTCCTCGTCGTCGAGCGCCGCATGGGCGAGCTGGACGATGTTGCGCTCGCCCGCCTGCGAGCGCGCGAAGGCCGCGCCGCTGGCGATGAGCAACGCGCGCAGGCGCCCCGTGGTCTCGGCCGAAAGCCCGGCGCCGCCATCGGCATCGGCGTCGGTCGACGCGCCGAGCGCGGTGCGGACCATCGCCAGCGTCGCCTCGCCGCGCTCGAGATAGCGGCCCAGCCAGTAGAGATTGTCGGCGACGCGGCTGGGCAAGGTCCCGGGGTTGCGCCTGATCTGGACCGAGTCGCCGGCGGGGAGCAGCGACACGCGCTCGACCGGGCGGTCGCTGACCACGATGACGTCGGCCGAGCGGTCGCCGTCGCCCATCACCGCGGCGCGCGTGTCGGCATTGTCGCCGATCCTCGCGAAACCGCCGGGCATGACGCGCCACTGGCCGTCGGCGTCGCGCGCCGCGAAGACGCGCAGCGTGAAGGGGCGCGGCGCGAGCTTGCCATCGGCGACCGTCGCCATCGTCGAGAGCCGGACGACTTCCTGCCCGACATAATCCATCGGGCGGCGCGCGAGATCGGCGAGCAGCGCTTCGCGTTCGGCGCCTTCGATCTCCGCGCCGATTCGCGCGCGCCCGCCGTCCAGCCCGCGCGGGGTGGCGGCGAAGGCGCGGCCGATCACCATCGCGTCGAAATTGTCGCGGACATGCTCCAGCTCCTGCGTACCCCCGCACCACCAGGTGGCGATATTGGGGATGAGCAGGTCGCGCCCGGTGAGGCGGACCGAAAGGCGCGGCAGGAAAGCGCTGATCGCCGGCGATTCGAGCACGCCCGTTCCCGGTGAATTGGCGACGACGGCGTTGCCCACCGCCATCGTGTCGATCAGCCCGGGCACGCCGATCTGCGAATGCGAGTCGAAGGCCAGCGGGTCGATGAGGCGCGGATCGATCCGCCGCCACACGCCGTCGATGCGCTTCAGCCCCTCGATCGTGCGGACGTAGAGCCGCTCCTCATGCACCGCGAGGTCGCTGCCCTCGACGAGCAGCAGGCCGAGATAGCGCGCGAGATGCGCCTGCTCTGCATAGCTGGGGTTGAAGCGGCCGGGGGTGAGCAGCGCGATGCGCGGATCGGCGCGGCGACAGATCGCCGCCAGCCCGGCGCGGAAATCGGCGAAGAAGCCGGCGAGCCGTTCGACGTTCAGCCGCGTCTGCAGCCCGCCCATCTCACGCGAGAGCGCCAGCCGGTTCTCAAGCGCATAGCCCGCGCCGGTGGGGGTACGCGTATGATCGGCGAGCACGCGCCAGTCGCCGCCGGGGCCGCGCGCCAGATCGGCGGCGTAAAACATCATATGATAGCCGCCGGGCGGCTTGAGCCCGACCATCGGGCGAAGGAAATACTGGCTGCCCGTCAGCAGCGCGCCGGGGATATGGCCGCCGCCGATCATGCGCTGGTCGCCGTAGATGTCGGCGAGCAGCGCTTCCATCAGATCGGCGCGCTGGGCGATGCCTTCCGCCAGGCCCTGCCACTCGGCGCCGTCGATCATCAGCGGGATGGGCGAGAGCGGCCAGGGCCTCTCCTCGCTGTCGCCGGGCATGCGGAAGCCCGTGCCGATCTCGTCGGCCTGGCGCTGGATGCGGTCGCGCGCGATCTCGAGGTCGCCGTCGGCGAGCCGCGCCGTTTCCTCGAGCATGACATGCCAGGGCGAGCCGGGCTGCGCCGCGCCCGCGCACATCACATCGCCGCCGGGCGCCGCCGCGCAATATTCAGCCAGCCACCGGGCGACGAGCGCGCGCGGATCGTCGGCATGCGTCACCGGCAGTCTCGCCGTCGCCATCGCTTCCCCTTCGGCCCCATCGACTCGGTTAAGACCATAAAGGCTTGTGCGGCGCAACAATCGCCATACGCAAGAGCGCAGGGATGACAGCCATGCCCCGGCGGCCTAAATCGGCGGCATGACCCAGACGCCCTTTGCCCTGTTCGACGAATGGTATGCGCGCGCGCAGGCCGAGGAACTCAACGATCCCAACGCGATGGCGCTGGCGACCGCCGATGCGCGCGGCCGCCCTTCGGTGCGGACGGTGTTGCTGAAGGGTCACGGGCCCGAAGGCTTTGTCTTCTACACCAACCAGCAGAGCCGCAAGGCCGACGACCTGCACGCCAATCCGCACGCGGCGTTGCTGTTCCACTGGAAATCGCTGCGCCGTCAGGTGCGGATCGAAGGCGCGGTGACGACGGTGACCGATATCGTCGCCGACGCCTATTTCGCGACGCGCAGCCGCGACTCGCAGCTTGGCGCCTGGGCGTCGGAGCAATCGCGCACCCTGCCGTCGCGCGACATATTCGAGGCGCGCTACGACGAAGCCCGCGCGCGTTTCGACGGCGGCCCGGTGCCGCGCCCGCCGCACTGGTCGGGCTATCTCGTCGTGCCCGAGCGCATCGAGTTCTGGGAAGATCGCGCCCACCGCCTCCACCACCGCCGGCTGTTCCTGCGCGACGGCGAAGGCTGGAACGAGAGCCTGCTCTATCCATGAGCGGCCTCGCCGCACATGGCGCGCTGACGCGGCGGGCGGCGCTGGCGAGCGTCGCCACTGCGATCTTCCTGCTGCTGCTGAAAGCCTATGCGGCGTGGACGAGCGGATCGATGGCGATGCTCGCCTCGCTCGCCGATACCGGGCTGGACCTGCTCGCCTCGCTGACCACGCTCTACGCCGTGCGGGTGGCGGCGCAGCCGGCGGACAGCAATCACCGTTTCGGCCATGGCAAGGCCGAGGCGCTGGCGGCGCTGTTCCAGGTCGTGCTGATCACCACCTCGGCCGTCGGGATCATCGTCGGCGCGGTGCAGCGGCTGAGCGGGCCGCCGGGGCCGATCGAGGCCGAGGCGGGGATCGCGGTATCGCTGCTGGCGATCGTCGTGACGCTGCTGCTGACGCGGTACCAGCAGCATGTGATCGCCAGGACAGGATCGGTCGCGATCGGCGCCGACCACCTCCATTATCAGTCGGACCTGATGCTCAACGGATCGGTGATCGCAGCGCTGGTGCTCGACCGCTATCTGAAGCTGCCGGGGGCCGACGCGCTGTTCGGCATCGCGATCGCGCTTTGGCTGGTGTTCGGGGCGTGGCGATCGGCCAGCCACGCGATCGACCAGCTGATGGACAAGGAATGGCCCGAGGAAAAGCGCCAGAGGGTCATCGACATCGCCAATTCGAGCCCGGTGCTCAACCGCATCCATGACCTGCGCACGCGCAGTTCGGGCGTGCACGACTTCATCCAGTTCCATGCCTGGGTGAAGCCCGAGATGACCGTGGCCGAGGCCCACGAAGCCGTCGAGGCGATGGAGGAGAAGCTGCGCGCCGCCTTTCCGGGGGCCGAGGTGCTGATCCATGTCGACCCCGAAGGCCAGATCGACAATGTGGGAAGCGCGATGGAAGCGCTGAGGGAGACGCCCGAGACATGATGAGACTGCCGATCACCCAGGTCGACGCCTTTGCCGACCGCCCCTTCACCGGCAACCCCGCCGCCGTCATGCCACTCGACGCATGGCTGGACGACGATCTGCTGCAGGCGATCGCGCTGGAGAACAACCTGTCCGAAACCGCCTTCACCATCCCGGCCCAGGGCGATGCCGATTACGAGCTGCGCTGGTTCACGCCCACGACCGAAGTGGCGATGTGCGGCCATGCGACCTTCGCGGCCGGCCATGTGCTGATCGGCGACCGGGATGAAATCCGCTTCCGCACGCGCAAGGCGGGAATATTGACGGTGGTGCGCGACGGCGCGGGCTATCGCATGTCGCTGCCCGCCTGGCGGCCCGAGCCGCGCGCGCTGCCGCAGGTGCTGGCGGCGCTGGGCGTCGAGGGCGAGACGCACTGGCACCCGCAGCGCTATGCGCTGGTCCGGCTCGACAGCGCCGATGCGGTGCGCGCCGTCACCCCCGATTTCCGCGCGCTGGCCGCCGAAGGCGACCTGCTGACCATCGTCACCGCACCGGGCGACGAGACCGACATCATCAGCCGCGCCTTCGCGCCCGGCGGCGGGATCGACGAGGATCCGGTCACCGGATCGGCGCATGCCGTGCTGGTGCCCTGGTGGGCCGAGCGGCTGGGGCGCGACCGCTTCACCGCCTATCAGGCCAGCGCGCGCGGCGGTCATCTGGACTGCGCGCTCGACGGCGAGCGGGTGATATTGGGCGGGCGCTGCGCGACGGTGCTGGAGGGAAATTTCCTGCTCGTCGATTGACGTTAGCGTCAAGTTGCAAACAGGTTTATCGTAGAAAACGGGAACGCAAGGCAAGTGCCCTTTCCCCACCCGTAAACCCTTGCTATGCGCGCCGCGACAAACGAACGCGCAGCAAAAGGATTTGCCAATGACCGCCGTCGGACAGGACACCCTCTCCACCCGCACAGCGCTTTCGGTCGGCAGCCAGACCGTCGACTATTATTCGCTGGAAAAGGCCGCGGCCAAGCTGGGCGACGTTTCCCGCCTGCCCTTCTCGATGAAGGTGCTGCTCGAGAATCTCCTGCGCTTCGAGGACGGTTCGACCGTCACGGTCGAGGACGTGCAGGCGATCGTCGACTGGCAGAAGGACCGCAAGTCCGACCGCGAGATCCAGTATCGCCCCGCGCGCGTGCTGATGCAGGATTTCACCGGCGTGCCCTGCGTCGTCGACCTCGCCGCGATGCGCGATGCGATGAACGCGCTGGGCGGCGACGCACAGAAGATCAATCCGCTGGTTCCCGTCCACCTCGTCATCGACCATTCGGTCATGGTCGACGAATTCGGCACGCCCAAGGCGTTCCAGGACAATGTGGACCTCGAATATCAGCGCAATTTCGAGCGCTACGACTTCCTGAAATGGGGTTCCAAGTCGCTCGACAACTTCAAGGTCGTGCCTCCGGGCACCGGCATCTGCCACCAGGTGAACCTTGAGAATATCGCGCAGGCGGTATGGTCGTCGGTCGCGACCGACGGTGCGACGATCGCCTATCCCGATACGCTCGTCGGCACCGACAGCCACACCACGATGGTCAACGGCATGGGCGTGCTTGGCTGGGGCGTCGGCGGCATCGAGGCCGAGGCCGCGATGCTGGGCCAGCCCGTGTCGATGCTGATCCCCGAAGTCGTCGGCTTCAAGCTGACCGGTTCGCTGAAGGAAGGCATTACCGCCACCGACCTGGTGCTGACCGTCACCCAGATGCTGCGCGCCAAGGGCGTGGTCGGCCGCTTCGTCGAGTTCTACGGCCCCGGCGTCACCGCGCTGTCGCTGGCCGACCGCGCGACGATCGGCAACATGGCGCCGGAATATGGCGCGACCTGCGGCTTCTTCCCGATCGACACCAAGACGCTCGACTATATGCGCCTCACCGGCCGCACCGAGGCGCAGATCGCGCTGACCGAGGCCTATTGCCGCGCGCAGGGGCTGTGGCACGACGTGAGCAGCCCCGAGCCGGTCTTCACCGACACGCTGGAGCTGGACATGAGCACGGTCGAGCCCTCGCTCGCCGGCCCGAAGCGCCCGCAGGACCGCGTGCCGCTGACCCAGGTCGACGACGTGTTCGTCGCCAGCACCGACATGAACGCGCCGCGCATCGACATTCCCGAGCGCGGGCATGACATCGGCAATGGCGACGTGGTGATCGCCGCGATCACCAGCTGCACCAACACCTCCAACCCCTCGGTGCTCGTCGCCGCCGGCCTCGTCGCCCGCAAGGCGCACGAAAAGGGGCTGAAGCCCAAGCCGTGGGTCAAGACCTCGCTGGCCCCGGGGTCGCAGGTCGTCACTGACTATCTCGAAAAGTCGGGCCTGCAGGCCGATCTCGACGCGATCGGCTTCAACCTCGTCGGCTATGGCTGCACCACCTGCATCGGCAATTCGGGCCCGCTCGCCGGCCCGATCTCGAACGCGATCAACAGCAACAACCTGACCGCCGTGTCGGTGCTGTCGGGCAACCGCAACTTCGAGGGCCGCGTGTCGCCAGACGTGCGCGCCAACTTCCTTGCCTCGCCGCCGCTCGTCGTCGCCTATGCGCTGAAGGGCACCGTCGGCGACGACATGGTCACCACGCCGATCGGCAAGGGCAAGGATGGCGAGGACGTGTTCCTCAAGGACATCTGGCCGACCAACGACGAGATCCGCGCGACGATCGACGCCAGCATCGACGCCGGCATGTATGCCTCGCGCTATGCCAACGTCTTCAACGGCGACGAGAAGTGGCGCTCGATCACGGTCGAAGGTTCGGACACCTACAGCTGGCGCGCCGGTTCGACCTATGTCGCCAACCCGCCCTATTTCGAGGGCATGTCGATGACCCCGGCGCCCGTGACCGACATCATCGAGGCTAAGCCGCTGGCGATCCTCGGCGACTCGATCACCACCGACCACATCAGCCCGGCGGGCAGCATCAAGGCCGACTCGCCGGCCGGCACCTACCTGCAGGAGCATCAGGTGAGCCGCGCCGACTTCAACAGCTACGGCGCGCGTCGCGGCAACCATGAAGTGATGATGCGCGGCACTTTCGCCAACATCCGCATCCGCAACGAGATGGTGCCGGGCGTCGAAGGCGGCATGTCGTCCTACAAGGGCGAGACGATGGCGATCTACGACGCGGCGATGCGCCACAAGGCGGACGGCACCCCGCTCGTCGTCGTCGCGGGCAAGGAATATGGCACGGGCTCGTCGCGCGACTGGGCGGCGAAGGGCACCAACCTGCTGGGCGTGCGCGCCGTCATCACCGAAAGCTTCGAGCGTATCCACCGCTCCAACCTCGTCGGCATGGGCGTGCTTCCGCTCCAGTTCGCGCCCGGCGTCGACCGCAAGACGCTGAAGCTCGACGGCAGCGAGACCTTCACGATCACCAACGTCGCCGGCCTCCGCCCGCGCCAGGAGGTGGACGTGCTGCTGACCCGCGCCGACGGTTCGACTGAGACGTTCAAGACGCTCTGCCGCATCGATACGCTCAACGAGCTCGACTATTTCCTCAACGGCGGCATCCTGCCCTACGTGCTGAGGAAGCTCGCCGCCTGATCAGGCGCGCGGGATCGCGAATGAAAGGGGCCTCGCACTGCGGTGCGGGGCCTTTTTCTTAGGCCTCGACCAGCGCCTCGCGCATCCACGCCGGGAGCGCCTCTCCGGCGAGCGACTCGATGCGGCGGTGGACGATGCTGAGGCCGAGCGCGTCATAGGCGATGCGCGCATCCTCCTGCGGTGTGGGGAGGACGGCCAGGCGGCGGTTGACCTTCTGCCGGTGGTGCATCCGCGCGGTATTTTCCTGCCCGACGAAGCAGCCCTTGGTGAAGCTGGTGCCGTTCAGCTCGCGCGCATTGCATTCGAGCCAGAGCGTGTCGCCGTCGCCCAGCTCCGCCACGCCTTCGGTCACGCCCAGCCGCAAGCGATGCGCAAGCCAGCCTTCGACCGCATCGTCCGGTGCGGCGATCCAGCGGCGGCCGAGCGCGGGCAGGCGCGGATCGGCGACGCCTTGGTCGCCCTCCGCCGCCCAGTGGACCGCGAGCGCGGGATCGGGCGCTATCGTGATCGCGCGGCGCAGGCGGTAGATCGCAAGCCGCTTCGCCAGCGCATCGGCGCACGCCGCCTCGCAATCGACGAGGATATCGTCGCCACCCGTCCAGAGGATGAAATCGAACAGCACCTTGCCCTGCGGGGTCAGCAGCGCGCTCCATTGCGGCGCGCCGGGCGCAACCGCGCGCATATCCTGCGTGACGAGGCCCTGGAGAAAGCCGCGCACGTCGTCGCCCGAGAGGCGAAGGACGGTGCGATCGGCAAGAGTGGTTCCGCTGCTCATCGCTTGAAGCTAGGGAGTGATACGACAGATTGTAAGCGGAAGGATCGCCCGATGCCCAGTTATGACCTGCTGCTCAAAGGCGGCACCGTGCACACGCCGGGCGGGCCGGTGGACGCCAATGTCGGCGTCCGCGACAGCAGGATCGTCGAGATCGGGGCGAGCGGCGACGCGGGCGAGATCATCGACTGTACCGGACTGGACATCATACCGGGTGTGATCGACACGCAGGTCCATTTCCGCGAACCGGGGCTGGAGCATAAGGAGGATCTCGAATCGGGCAGCCGCGCCGCGGTGCTCGGCGGCGTCACCGCCGTGTTCGAGATGCCCAACACCAAGCCCAATACCGACAGTGCCGAGGCGCTGGCCGACAAGCTGCGCCGCGCGCATCACCGCATGTGGTGCGACCACGCCTTCTATGTCGGCGCGACCGCCGCAAATGCCGATCATCTGGGCGAACTGGAGCGGCTGCCGGGCGCGGCGGGGATCAAGGTGTTCATGGGCGCCTCGACCGGCGACTTGCTCGTCTCCGAGGATGGCGACCTTGCGCGCGTGCTGGCGCACGGCAAGCGCCGCGTGGCGATCCACGCCGAGGACGAGGCGCGGATGAACGAGCGCGCGGGTCTGCGCGTCGAGGGCGATCCTTCCTCGCACCCGATATGGCGCGACGACGAGAGCGCGATGCTCGCGACGCAGCGGATCATCCGCCTCGCACGCGAAGCGCGGCGGCGTATCCACATCCTCCACGTCACCACGCCTGCCGAGCTCGACTATATCGGGCGGCACAAGGACATCGCCTCGTGCGAGGTCACGCCCCAGCATCTGACGCTGGCGGGCGAGGAAGCCTATCCGCGCATCGGCAGCCATGCCCAGATGAACCCGCCGATCCGCTCGGCCGCGCACCGCGACGGGCTGTGGCACTGGCTCAACCAGGGCGTGCCCGACGTGATCGGATCGGATCACGCCCCGCACACGATCGAGGAGAAGGCCAGGCCCTACCCGGCCAGCCCGAGCGGGATGCCGGGGGTGCAGACTTTGCTCCCCCTCCTCCTCGATCATGTCGCCAACGGGCGGCTGAGCTTCCAGCGGCTGATCGACCTGACGAGTGCAGGCGCGCAGCGCGTGTTCGGCCTCGTCACCAAGGGGCGGATCGCGGTCGGCTATGATGCGGACTTCACCATCGTCGACCGCAAGGCGCGCTGGACGATCGAGGAGAGCTGGCTCGCCTCGCGCGCTGGCTGGTCGCCCTTCACCGGCATGACGCTGACCGGCCGGCCGATCGGCACGATCGTGCGCGGTCACCGCGTGATGTGGGAAGCGACGCTGGCCGATCAGGCGATCGGCGAGCCGGTGAAGTTCGAGTCGACGAGCTTCTGACCGAAGGGCGGGCCCGAACGCCTTGGGGCTGGCGGAGCCGCAACCGCTCTGCTAAGCGCCCGCCCACGCACCCGTAGCTCAGCTGGATAGAGCGCTGCCCTCCGAAGGCTCACGTCCAACGCGAGAGTGACGGAATCATACAATGTTTTCGGCTAGTTAGAAAGGTCGTAGAAAGGACGAATAAAAAAACTCACCAGAAACTCACCGCGATCGGACAGCCGATTTTGAACGCGGATTGACCTTCATCGGCACAACACATACGGCTTCATGCCATCCGCACCCGTAGCTCAGCTGGATAGAGCGCCGCCCTCCGAAGGCGGAGGCCACAGGTTCGAATCCTGTCGGGTGCGCCAAAAACATAAATAAAATCAATTAGTTATAAGGGGCGTAGCGATCCCATTCGCGGTCTCGCCAACCTCAAAACTCACCAACCTCGGCAGTGACGCCTCGCAAGTCCTTCGGATTTCGGATAAAAATGCCCGGCGCAAACTCACCAGCGGCCGCGAAATGGATTCGGGGCAATCGGACACTGCGTATCGCCCCGCAGGCCGATCGTGATGCGGGCAAGCCCGCCACATTCTGGTTTCTGATCGAAGATTTGGCCCTTGCACCAAGCCGAACGCGATGAAGGTGGGCGCCAGAAGAAGGCCAGGTTGGGGGAAGCCTCCCCCTGAGCGGGAGTCCTTGGGTCTCCCGCTACCCCCTCTGCGGGGCACCCCGCAACGCCCCGAGAGTGAGAGTCCGCCCGGTCGGCCGTGACGGGTTTACGAGGCAGAGGGAGCGGCCCCTGTCGGCCCGTCGCGGAGACACGCGATGGCGCTTTCCACCGCCGCGGCCCGCACCGGCTATGATCCGGCGGGCCTCATCACCCTTGGCCAGACACCAGACCGCGAGCGGGTCCGACTGCGCGTGCTCAGCCTGGGCGCCGGCGTCCAGTCGACCACGCTGGCGCTGATGGCCGCCCACGGCGAGATCGGCTCGATGCCCGATTGCGCCATCTTCGCCGACACCGGCTGGGAGCCGCGCGCCGTGCGCGAGCATCTCGCCTGGCTCATATCCCCGAACGTGCTGCCCTTCCCGGTGCATATCGTCTCGGCCGGCGACATTCGCGCCGATCTGCTGCGAGCTGGAAGCGGCGCGCGCTGGGCTTCGATTCCCGCTTTCACGCGCACCGTGAACCGCGGCCGCATCGAGGTCGGCATGATCCGGCGCCAATGCACCAAGGACTACAAGATCATCCCCATTCGCCGGAAGGTGCGCGAGCTGGTCGGCCTGACCCGCCGCCGCTCCCCCGATCACGCCATCGTCGAGCAATGGATCGGCATTTCGGCCGACGAGCTGATGCGGATGAAGCCCTCCTTCGAGGCGTGGCAGGTCAATCGCTGGCCGCTCGTCGAGCAGCGCATGGCGCGGCGCGACTGCCTGCGCTGGCTCGAACGGCACGACTATCCGATCCCGCCCAAGAGCGCCTGCGTCGGCTGCCCCTTCCATTCCGACATGCGCTGGCGCGAGATCCGCGACAGCGATCCCGAAGCCTGGGCCGAGGCAGTCGAGGTCGATCATGCGATCCGCACCGGCCTTCGCGGTATCCGCGGTGACGTCTATTTGCACCGTTCGGCCGTGCCGCTCGACGAGGCCGACCTCAGCACGCCCGCCGATCGCGGCCAGCTCGATCTCTGGGGTAACGAATGCGAGGGCATGTGCGGGGTCTAGCGGCGTGCGCGGCGGCGGCGGCCATGAGAGTGAGAGGAGGGCCTTGGGTTTCGTGACGGGCTGGATAGCCGAGAGAGTGTCTCGCGGCGGCCCGTCATGGAGTAACCGACATGGCAAAAGCTACCCCCAAGATCACCCTCAGCGCGTCGCGGGACATTCCCTTCGACAAGCTGTTTCTCTCCGATTCCAATGTTCGCCGCGTGAAGAACGGCGTGACAATCGAAGACCTCGCCGACGACATCGAGCGGCGCGGCCTGTTGCACGGCCTCAACGTCCGGCCCGAGGTTGACGACGAGGGCAACGAGACCGGCCGGTTCGGCATCCCCGCCGGCGGCCGCCGCTACTCTGCGCTGGCGATCCTCGTGAAGCGTAAGCGCATGGACAAGACCTGCCCTGTCCCCTGCATCGTCAAGTCGGCCAGCGATCCGATCCTGGCCGAGGAAGATTCGCTCGCCGAGAACAGTCTGCGCGAACCGCTTCATCCGCTCGACGAGTTCCGCGGCATGAAGCTCCTTCACGACAAGGGCGAGCGCGAGCAGGCCATCGCCGCGCACTTCCGCGTTACCCCAGCCGTCGTCACGCAGCGCCTGCGGCTGGCGTCGGTCTCGCCCAAGCTGCATGAGGTCTATGCCGCCGGCGACATGACGCTCGATCAGCTCATGGCGTTCACGGTCAGCGAGGATCATGCGCGCCAGGAGCAGCTCTGGAAGCAGCTCGACCACAGCAGCAACAGGTCGCCGACGTTCATTCGCGAAAAGCTGACCGAGGACATGGTGCCCGTTTCGGACAGGCGCGTGCTGTTCGTCGGCCTCCCGGCCTATCTCGCGGCCGGCGGCACCGTGCCGACGCGCGACCTGTTCGAGCCCGATGACGGCGGCTGGCTGTCCGATCCCGCTTTGCTCGACGGCCTGGTGGCCGAAAAGCTCGATGTCGAAGCCGCAGCGATCAAGGCCGAAGGCTGGAAGTGGGTCGCGGCGCTGATCGACCTGCCCTATGGATACGACGACGACTACCGGGAAATCGACGCGACCCGGGAGCCGCCGACCGAGGCGGACGAAACCCGGATCGCCGAGCTTCGCGCCGAAGCTGACGCGCTGGAGGAGCAGTGGGCGGGCAGCGGCGATGTCCCGCCCGAGGTCGAGGCCCGCGTCACCGCCATCGACGTCGAGCTGGCCACGCTGTCGCGCGGGCGGTTCACCTACGATCCGCAGGAGCAGGCGCGCGCCGGCGTGTTCATCGGTCTCGAAACCGACGGCACGCTCTATATCGACCGCGGCTGGGTCCGGCCGGAGGACGAACCCGAGGAGGAACCCGACGAGACGGGCGACGACGAAGCCTTGGCCGGAACGTCCAGCGACGAACCGGCTGGCGACGACGCGCATCCCGTGCCGGCGAACCCGGATGATGCGCCGGTTCCCGGTCCTTCTGTCGAAAGCGGCGACGACGATGATGACGTCATCAAGCCCCTGCCGGATCGGCTGGTGGCCGAGCTGACCGCTTCCCGGACGGTCGCCCTGCAGGACGCCTTCGCGCAGAATCCCTCGGTGGCCTTCGCCGCTGTGCTGCACGCGATGGTGCTCACCACCTTCTATCAGGTGCGCACGGAGACCTGCCTGGAGCTGTCGGTTAACCGCGTCTATTTCCCGTTCCAGGCGCCCGGCCTGAGGGAAAGCGCGGCGGTCAAGGCGATGGAGGAACGCCACGCGGGCTGGAAGGCGCGGCTGCCCAGGTCCGACAAGGACGCCTGGGACGCGATCCAGCAGCTCGACGGTGCCGATCAAGCCGCCCTGTTCGCGCATTGCGCCGCCTATGCGGTGAATGCGCAATGGGAGCCGGTGCCCAAGCATGGCGGTGGCCGCGTCTCGGCGCATGGCGTCGCGCGGCGGGTCGAGCACGCCAATGTGCTGGCGCGCGCGGTCGGGTTCGACATGGTGGCGGCCGGTTGGCGGCCCACGGTCGAAAATTATCTCGGCCGCGTCACCAAGCCGCGCATCCTCGAAGCCGTGGCGGAAGGCACGGAGCCGCAGAAGGCCGGCCTGATCGACCATCTGAAGAAGGGCGACATGGCGCGCGAGGCCGAACGGCTGCTGGCCGATTCCGGCTGGCTCCCTGAGCCGCTGCGGATGCCGGCCCCCGAACCCGCCCTGTCGATCGCCGACACGCCGGCTGACGGCGGGGATGCGGAGGCGCTTCCGGCGTTCCTGGGCGACGAGGGCGAGAACGAGCAGGACTCGGCCTACGCCATCGCGGCGGAATAGCCGCACACGGGCGGGGCGGTTTCGGCCGCTCCGCCCATTTCTTCACATCACCTCGATGGCCCGGCCGAGCGCCGGGCCTTTTTGCGTGGCCGCCGGGCCACTTCCGACCTGGCGGCTTCCACCTTCAGCATAGGAGAATCACCATGAAGATCGACGACATCGCGCTGGCCGACGCCGACGCGCTCGCGCCCGTTCTGCTCGCCGCCATCCAGCGTCTCGGACAGCTCGGCCGCTCGGGGGCCGTCGCGCTGGCGCGGCAGGTCGAAGACGGCGATGCCGATTTCGACGAGGCCGCCTCCTGGATCGCCGACATCGCAGCCGGGACGCTCGCCGACTGAGCCGCGCGCCGCCGGTCCCGTCACGGGGCCGGCGGCCAGAGCGCGAGGGCGGGCCGGGGCCGGGTGAGCCGGGCGGATTGAGAGAGAGCGCCGGACGGCTCGATCCTTTCCCCGCTCTCCACGGAGACCCATAATGTCCGACCTGATTTCCAATCCGGCCCAAGCCGCCGTTTCGGCTGTGCTCGATGGCCACGCGGTCATCGCCACCGCGCCGCTCGGAACTCTGCTGCGCTTTTCCGACGGGGAACCGCGACCGCCCGAACGCTTCCGGCGCAAGCTGTCCGCCTGGAAGAACCGCAACGGCACAGGCCGTCTGGTCGAGAAGTCGGCCGCTTGCACGCTCGGCGACCGGCCATTTCCCGCCACGTTCACGCTGCACCTCGCCAACTACGGCTCGAACGGCACGATCGTCATGGTCGTGAATCGGGGTTTCCAGGCCACGACCGATCTTCGCTTCGAGGTTCTCGAACGTCCCGCATCCGGCATGGTCCGCGTGCTCTCGCGGCGTGGCGGCCGGGTCGAGCTGCATCGCCTCACATCCGACATGGCCGAGGCCGAGGCATGGATGGCGAAGAACCGCTACTGCGATCCCATCGCCGAGATCGTCGGTGAAGATGAATCCGGTGCCGCCGCGCTCGGGAGGGTGGCATGAACGCCGCCGCTCCCACGCAGGCCATCTATGGCCGCACCGCCGATGGCGACCTGGCGGCGCTGGTCGGCGACAATGCCTATCTCGCCCTTCCGGTCGCGGATGGTCTTCGCCTCTGGAGCGGTTGGCGGATCGACCGTCCAATCGCCGAGTGGCGGCGGGCCGACTTCTCCGGCTTCGGCGACGCCATCGCCGACGAAGCGGCGTTTCGGGTTCTCGTCGCGGAGCAGGTCGAGCATCGGCGCGAGATGATCGCGCTCGATCGGCAGCACCGAGCGTCCGACCGCTGGAGCCCCTGGGGCGCGTCGCAGGGCGGCTCGGTCTATGCCGAGGGCGTCGTCTTCCATGTCACCGCGAGCCACGGCGGCTTCAATCTCGATGACGCCCACAATGCGGCCATGCCCGCCGCGCTGCGCATCGAAAGCGGCTGGTATGAGGAGGACTGCGATTGGGCGATGGTTGCGTTCGGCTTTCCCGAGCTGTTCACTGCCTACGAACGCCGCATAGCCGAGAAAACCCTGCGCGATACCTATCCCGAACGCTGGGAAGCCGTCCACGGTCGGCCCCTCGCGCCGGGCGAATCCTTCACCAAGGATCGCCGTCTGTTCGAGGAAGCCCATGCTCAGGACTGGATTGTCATATCCGCAAGCATGTCGGGGACCACGCCGGGATTGGTGCAATGCGTCGCGGCGCTCGGCGGAAAGCGTGACCGGCGACCCTATCGCGGGTTTCTCGTCCCTAAGACGGAATATCGCGCCGGGCCGCATGGCTTCGTGATCGACGAGGCCCGGCACGAAACCTGGGAGCTGCCGACCGCTCCCGACGCCTGAATCCTGTCTAGCCCGTCCCTGCGCCTCGGCCGGGGACGGGCTTCTTTTTTGTTCGACCGCTGGAGATCGCTTCTCCCCGGCGCGCGGCAACCGGCACGCCGCAAGCGTCGGGCCGAACTGCGGACCAGGAGAGTGAGAGGTGGGCCGGAAACGGGCGGGTCGGCCGGATCGAGAGAGAGCGTCCGGCGGCCCATTCCCTCCCGGCTCTCCAGGACATCCACCATGACCCTTGCTGCACCCGCTGCCCGTCCGGCCACGCCATATCCCATCGCGCCCGGTTTCGCTGCGACCGCGCGATCCATCCTTGCCGCCGCCGCGCTCATCCTGCCCGATCTCGAACGGGGCCGCGCGATCGACGCGCGCGCCCTGCGCTGTGCGATGGAAACCGCGTTCGGCGGCTCCGACGCCGATGGCGCCTGGGACTGGAAAGCTGCCTACGACGCCTGCGAGGCGGCACAGGTTCTGTTCCTGCGCAAATACGGCGGCACGATCCTCCGCAAATCCGGGTCCACGGTCGCCGCGCTGGCGATGATCGAGAAGGTGGCAGCGCTGCTTCCCACCCATACACGCCGTTCCGAGACGTCGCAGGCGTTCCAGCAATTCTCGACCCCGGCCGGGCTCGGCTTCGTCGCCACCATTGCAGCCGCGATCCGGCCGGGCGACCTGGTGCTCGAACCCTCCGCCGGGACCGGGTTGCTCGCGGTCCAGGCCGAGACGCGCGGCGCAGGGCTGGTTCTCAACGAACTGGCCGAGATCCGCGCCGAGATGCTCGCCGGCCTGTTCGGCGAATGCCCCGTCACACGCCACGATGCCGCGCATATCCATGATTATCTGCGCGCCGACATTGTGCCGAGCGTGGTAGTGATGAACCCGCCATTTTCGGCCGTCGCCCATGTCGACCGCACGATGAAGGATGCGGCGCTTCGTCATATCGGCTCGGCGCTGGCCCGGCTCGCCGAAGGTGGCCGCCTGGTCGCGATCACCGGGTCGAGCTGCGCCCCCGACAATCCCGCCTGGGCCGACAGCTTCGCGCAGCTTCAGGAGCGTGGCCGCGTCCTGTTCTCGGCGGCGATCGACGGCCGGGTCTATGCCAAGCACGGCACGACCATCGACACGCGCCTCACTGTTATCGAGCGCGTTCCCGCCAGCGATCCGCGCCACTTCCCGGCCTCGCCCGGCGTCGCGCCCGACACCGCGACCCTGCTCGGCTGGGTTCAGGACCATGTGCCGCCACGCGGCTCCGGCCCCGACACACCGCCGCCCGCCATGCCGGTGGCCGTGCCCGTCGCCATGCGGGCGATGTCGGCGAAGCCCGCCGCCCGCCGCCAGGCCAGGCCCGCACCGCGCGCGCCCATCGTGCTGCCCGAGGCGGCGGAGCTTGCCTATGACTCGATCGACTGGACGCCGGCCGAGGCGGGCCGCCTGACCGACGCGATCTACGAGCCCTATGCGCTCCAGTCGCTGCGCATCGACGGCGCGAAGCCGCATCCGACCCCGCTGGTCCAGTCGGCGGCGATGGCCTCGGTCCCGCCGCCCAAGCCGAGTTATCGGCCCATGCTGCCCGCCAACCTTGTCGCCGACAGCATCCTGTCGGACGCCCAACTCGAATCCGTGATCCTCGCGGGCGAGGCGCATAGCGGCCATCTCGCCGGGGCGTGGACGGTCGATGATAGCTGGGATGTCGTCACTGCCGCGCCCGACGATGCGGAGAAGGCCGTGCGCTTCCGCCGGGGCTGGTTCCTCGGCGACGGCACCGGCGCGGGCAAGGGCCGCCAGGTCGCGGGCATCATCCTCGACAACTGGCTGAAAGGCCGCCGCCGCGCGGTCTGGGTCAGCCGGTCCGAAACCCTGCACCAGGACGCCATGCGCGATTGGGAGGCGCTCGGCCAGGAGCGCCTGTTGGTGACGCCGCTCTCGCGCTTCCGGCAGGGCACGGCGATCGCGCTGGACGAGGGCGTCCTGTTCGCCACCTACGCCACCCTGCGCTCGCAGGAGCGCGGCGAGAAGGCGAGCCGCGTGCAGCAGATCGTCGACTGGCTCGGCGCCGACTTCGACGGCGTGATCGTGTTCGACGAGGCGCACGCGATGGCGAATGCGGCCGGCAGCACCAGCGAGCGCGGCGAGCAGGCGCCCTCGCAACAGGGCCGCGCGGGGCTTCGGCTCCAGCACGCGCTTCCGCAAGCCCGCGTCGTCTATGTGTCCGCCACCGGCGCGACCACCGTGCAGAACCTCGCCTATGCCCAGCGGCTCGGCCTGTGGGGCGGCGAGGATTTCCCGTTTGCAACGCGCGCTGAGTTCATCACGGCGATCGAGGACGGCGGGGTCGCGGCAATGGAGGTGCTGGCGCGCGACCTGAAGGCGCTTGGCCTCTACTCGGCGCGCGCGCTGTCCTTCGATGGCGTGGAATATGAGATGCTCGAACATGCGCTGACGCCCGCGCAGATCGACATCTACGACGCCTATGCCGGCGCCTTCCAGATCTTATGCGCAGCTGCGCATAAGATCGATTATCACGAGGTCGCGATAATGTGAAGGAACGCGGCAGCGACGTGGATTCTCCTAATGCGGGGCGATGTTGCTGCGC